>JACQWX010000036.1 GCA_016209035.1 Elusimicrobiota bacterium
CGAAAAAAGGCTCAGCCCGCCCCATCGCGTCAGGCTCGATTTCTCGAAGAGGAATTGGAATTTCCGGAGACCTCTTGGCATTCCTCACAAGTGTATCAATTAGGACGGTTTGTGAGGATGCCGGTTTATCGTCGGTATACAGACCCATTGGAGCCGTTATTCAGGAAGTCCCGGCAGGTCCGCGCGGTACGCAGGATGAAGTCCAGACCGTAGTACCCGCAGGCCCAGCGTACGGCCTTGAGGTCGCCGTGTTCAAGTATCTGGCCCACGACATAAGCGGCATGGCCGGCAGGGTCCAGGCTCCTCAGCGAGTAGCTCCAGAATACCGGCTTCAGGAATGAATCAATATCAAGGGGTCCCCTTGATATTGATTCATTATTGCATTAAACTATTCTTGTATGAATTTCAATGTCGACAGGGCATTCGGCATCGTTGTCCGGCGCGAGAGGCAGCGCCTGCGCATGTCCCAGGCCGAGTTGGCCCGGAAAGCCGGCTTCCCCCAGCCGACGGTCTCCCGGCTGGAGAGGGGAACCCGCAGCGCCACCCTGGCCGAAGTGGCCGCTCTGGCTGGAGCGCTGAACGCTTCCGTGGGCGGCCTGTTGTCCGAGACCGAATCAGCCCTCGGCGGGCCGCGCCGCGGCATGGAAGGCCTAGCTGCGGCGGCCGCTCCGGCATTCTCCCCGGTCTTCCACGCCGCCCTGGCGGATCCGGATGCCGCCCTGAGCCAGCTGGCGACTCACGGAGTGCGGTTCCTCGGCGGCCCGGACCGTCCGGCGCTCTTCGGCCTGCCCCTGGAGGAGACCATCCTGGCCGCCCTCAAGCACGCCCATGATCCGAGGGTCTTTGAGGCGCTCCCGGGGCTGCTGGTGCGGCACGCTCGGAGCCTGGATTGGGGAAAGCTCGCATCAGGGGCCTTCGCCCTCCAGATGCAGAACCGCCTGGGAATGGCCGTCGCAGCCGCCCTGCAGCTCAGGGGGAGCGCCCCGGGCCGCGCGCAAGAGGCCTGGGACGCCTTGCGAGAGGCCCACGACAGGCTCGCCGAGGCGAGGCTTGACCGGGAGGAAATCCTGGGCCCCAAGCCGAAGACCGCGGAAGCCCTGGCATTGCTCGCGCAGCGCACCCCTCCCTGGCTGCGCTTCTGGCATGGACTGGGCCGAGCCGACCTGGATTCGATGCGCCGCGGCCTCCCCCGATGAGCTACGGAAATCGGAGGGCATTGGTCGGATTCCTCGGGCAGCTCGACCTGCGGCTCGGCAAAAGCAAGGGCGGGCCGGGGCATCGGACGACGATCTACCTGTTCGGGGGAGCCGCCGCGGTCGTCGCCTACGGCGCGCCCCGCGCGACCATGGACTTGGACGTGCTGATCGAGGAGGCCCGGGTGCAGGACCTGCTCATCGAATGGGGCGGGCCGGACTCCGACCTCGCCCGCCGATACGGGCTGCACCTTCAGGCCGCCAACGTCACCCTCATGCCGATCGAGGACCCGGACTGGCGCGGCCGAGCCGTGGAGGTCCTCAAAGGCGAATTCTCGGCCTTGAAGACGATGGCCCTGGGCAAGGAGGACTTGGTCCTAAGCAAGCTCGGACGCTACAGCGACAAGGACCGGGCCGACATCCAGTACCTGCTGGAGGAATCGGGCGTCGACCCATCGAGACTCATCCGCCTGTTCAAATCGGCGCGGCGTTTCTACGCCGGAGACCTGCGGTCGCTCGACCTCACCTTCAACGTCGTGCTGAGGGAACATTTCAACCGGGGTCCCCTGGCTTTCTGAGGCGCATCGAGCCCCGCCGGTCTCCCCCCGGCGCGAAACATGCGGGCTATTGACTAATTGACTATTTCATGTCATACTATATGACATGAAAGTTGAATGGTGCGTCTGGCATGGCCGCGGCGCGGCCTCCGGGCTCTGGCTCAAGCCCGGGCCCGGGCTCCCCGCCCGCCGGGCGTGCACCGTAGGCGCGGCGGCCGGCATCCTGCGGCGCTCCCGCCGCCAGTTGTACCGCGACATCAAGGAAGGAAGCGTCTCGTCCTACGGCAAGTTCCTGGGCGAATGGCTCCTGGACCTGGCCGACGTGCGGCGGCTCTCGGCGCGGCCTCCCCAGCCCCAGCGCCTGCCGGCCAGGCTCCAGACCTTCTTCCCCGAGCACGACGTCTCCGACCTGAACCCCGGGCGGGACCGCCACCTGGTCCTCTCGCGGCTCCTGGAGCACGGCGGCCCCGAGGAGATCCGGTGGGCCCGCCGGCGGTTCAAGCCCGCGGAGATCGCCGGCTTCATCGAGGCCGACGGGGCGAGGCTGCTCTCTCCCAGGGCGCTTAGGTTCTGGGCGAGATTCCTGGGCATCCCGGTCCCTGAGGCGCCCTCCTGGCGCGGCCAGGCCTGGAGCGCGAGGGGCAACCCTTGACCTGGCACGCCGAATCCCTGAGCCCGGCGACCCGGGCCGCCGCGGACCTAGTCCGCCGCGCCGGCGCCGCGGCGGGCTTCTACCTGGTCGGCGGCACGGCGCTCGCCCTGCACCTGGGACATCGCTTCTCCGAGGACTTGGACCTCTTCAGCGAGACGGCTGACCTGCGCGAGCCCCAGCGTCTGTCCATCCTCGAAGGCCTGGCCAGGGCGGGAGCGAAGCCCGCGGTGCGACACTCCCAGGACGGCTGGCTCCAGGCCGCGCTGGGGGCCGTGCCTCTCACCTTCCTCAGATACCCCTATCCCCTGCTCAAGCCCTCCCTCGACTGGGACGGGATCGCGGTCGCCGACGTCCCGGACATCGCGCTCATGAAGGTGAGCGCCATCGTCGGCCGAGGCACCAAGCGGGACTTCCTGGACCTCTACGCCATCTGCCGCAAGACCCCTCTGGAGACCATCCTGCGCCTGACCGGGAGGAAATTCAAGGGGCATCCGGACATCATGGTCCAAGCGAGCTACGCCCTCACCTACTTCGAGGACGCCGAGAAAGACCGGATGCCCCGGCTCATCGAGCGGTTCGACTGGAAGACGATCCGCAGGTTCTTCGAGGTCGAGACGCCCAAGGCCTTCAGGAGCCTGACTTCTTGAACCAGCACCTTGACACCAGGCAGACGGCGCATTACAATTCATGTATGAGGCGCTCGCGGAACGGCCGCCGGTCCCGGCTCGACGACGCCGGGCGCGACGCCGAGTTGACCCCGGCCCAGAGGATCGCGGCGGCATCCTCTTGCCTGCGTTCGGCCCGGAAGCTCTTCATGGCGGGCTTGAGGCACCAGGGTTTCACGCGGGCCGAGGCGCTCAGGCTCTGGGGCCGACGCGGCGATTGATGGCCGACTCCGACCGACTCGACCACATTTCCGGCAGCTCCATCTGCGGATGCAGTCTCTGGGCATCCGGCACGCTCTCGTGGGCGGCTGGGCCGCCGTTGCCTGGGGAGTCGTAAGGACCACGCGCGACATCGATCTCTTGGCCGACATCCCCGCGACGGCAAGGCGCGCCGCAGCCGCGGATCTGCAGAAGGCCGGGTTCGGCTCCGAATGGAGAGGGCTGGGGGACCTATCCGACCCCATCCCTCTTCTGCTCAGGTTGACTCCCCAAGCCGCCGGCGCTCCCAGCGTGGACATCATCGAGGATGCCCGCGGCATCCTAAGAGTGCAGGGCGACAAGCTGGACCAGACCCTTCTGGCTGATGCCTGCCGTGCCCGCGGGGTGCTCTCAGCTCTCAAGGCCATCCGGAGAAAGCCTTAGCCTGTGTGCCCCTGGCAGGCCCAGCCATCGCCTGCTATAATATCGGCCTGATGGAAAGCCCCGGCAGACGCCCGGCCAAAGCCGCAGCCGTCCTGGCCCTGGCCGCTGTCCTGCCTTCAGCCGTGGGCGCGGCCTCCCTGGACGTCTCCGCCTCGTATCGGGCGCGGCTCATCTCCTACTCGAACTTGAACCTCAGCAAGGAGTCGGCCAACAACCACGCCCTCCTCTCCAACGACGCGAGGCTGGGCTTTGCCGCCCGCAGGATCTACCTCGAGACCTGGCGGGGGGAGGAGATGACCATGGACGTGGCCATCGGCCTGCGCGCCCTGGGGGTGGCGGGGTCCACGACCTCCTTCCAGGCGCCCTTCGACCGCGCGGCCGACCACTACCCCAGCGCCTCCTTCGTGCCCTTCTTCGAGAAGGCCTACCTGGGCCTGCACAACGCCTTCGGCCTGCCCCTGGACATGACCTTCGGCCGGCAGAACTACCGGCTGGCGAGCGGCCTGCTCCTCGACGACGACGGCGCGGGCTTGACCGGCGCCACGGGCATGGGCACGCTTCCATGGCGGGACGTCAAGATGGAGGGCTTCTACTTCTTCGCCAAGAACTCCCAGAGCGGCCCTAACAACCTCAACCTCTACGGGGTCAGCCTCACCATCCCCGGGGAGGGCCTCTGGCAGTTCAGCCAGCTCTTCGAGGACGACCGCAAGAACCAGGTCCAATACGGGTGCTCCTACGCCCAGATGCCGGCCGCGGGCTGCCGGGCCTACCGCACCCGGCGCATGTTCCCGAGCGTGCGCTACCAGCTCCATTACGGCCCCATCGTGTTCGACGGAGAGGCCGCCTTCCAGCTCGGCAAGGCCAATATCGTCCAGGACGTGGGCGGCGCGCCCAAGCAGGTGACCTTCGAGGGCAACGCCCAGGTCCTGCGCGCCAAGTGGAAGCAGAGGCTCTACCGCACCGGGGAAGGCATCGGCCGCATGACCGTGGCCCGCGGCAGCGGCGACAACCCCGGCACCACGGACGTCGACGAGGCGTTCTTCCCGTCCCTGGGCCACCGCTTCGACGGCCTCGAGCGCGGCGGCTTCGGCGACTTCTACGGCGCCACCCCCTACGACGCTTTCGGCGGCAACTACTCCACGACCACGGCCAGCGCCTTGAACCCCCGGGCCAGCGGCATCATCTCGGTCGGCAAGTTCTGAGGCCGACCCGCCCGCCCCCCTGGAGGCGCCATTTTGACTTTGCTCCATTTTGGAGCTATAATACTACCAATAGGAATCCAAGATGGCTCTCAACGTCTCCATCAAGAACGTCCCGGAAGCGGTCGTCGAAAGGCTGAGGGAACGCGCCCGCAGGAACCATCGTTCCCTGCAGGGAGAACTCCTCGCCATCCTTGAGGAGACCATCTCGCCGCGCAGGCTTTCGCCAGAGGAGGTCTTCCGGCGCACCCTTGAGCTCGGTCTCAAAACAGGCCCGGAGTCCGCGGCCATGGTCCGGGAAGCCAGGGATGGCCGCTAAGGTCGCGGATGCCTCGGTCGTCGGCGCGTTGATCTTCCAGGAACCACGCGCCCGCGAGGCGGCCGGGCTGCTCAAAGGGGTCGATCTCTGCGAGCCGACCATCCTGGCCTACGAATTGGCCAGTATCGCCCGTAAGAAAAGCGTCCTCTACCCCGGGGAGCGCGACAACCTGCTGCATGGCCTCATGCTCGGGCTCGCGCTGGACATCCGCTGGATCGAGGTGGACCACCCCGAAACCGTCTCTCTCGCCCTTGAGACCGGCCTGACCACCTACGACGCCGCCTACCTCTATGTCGCCAGACTCTGCGGGGGGACGCTCGTCACTTTCGACGAGCGCCTGCGCAAGGCGACGACGCACTGATTCAAGCCTAGCCTAAGGAGGGGGGATACCCGCGGGACATAGGTATCCACAGCCTTGTCCACATCGGGCAGGCATGATTCGGACACTAATGTCTTAAATGTAATTCTTAAGTCATCGTTTAAGTCGTTTAAGTCATTCTCCAGCCATTTAGGGCATCATAACCACTCAATCCACTGCCAATCCACAGCGATTTGACTCAAGCCGTCTTTTATGTCATAATGTTGCCATCGTGGTAGAACCGGTCCATAGGATCAAGATCAGGCTGCCCGACGGCTCAGAGTTCGAGGCAGAAGGCTCGCCTGATTTCGTCGAGAGACAGCGCAAAGAGTTCCTCGAACGCCGCGGCTTTGCCGGCGCTGCCCTGTCATCGACGGCGGAGCCCGGAGAAAAGCATGCCGCGCCGGCGGCGCCGGCCGGGCCCCAGATCTCATGGGAGACCATCGCGGAACCCCACGGCCACACCCTTCAGCTGCGGTCCAAGATCACCGGCAAGGGCCAGGAGAAAGACGCCTGCCTGGCGCTCCTGGCATGCTCGGAGAAGTTGCTCGGCCTGCAGAAACCCACGGCAGCCCTTCTGGCCAAGTGGCTAAGGGCCTCCGGCTACCCCATCCAAAGGGTCGATAGGGCCGTCCAGGACGCTGTCGCGCGGGGCGAAATCCTGGCCTCAGGCTCCCGCAGAGCCCGCAGATACGAGCTTACAGCACCCGGCAGGCTCAAAGCCTTCCTGCTGGCAGAGCAGCTCACCCGGCTCATAGCAGGCCCCGGAGCCTGCGCAACAGGCCCAATACCGGTGATTTCTACTCAGAAACCTACCATCTGGCCGCATTGAGCACCGGCAGCATGCGCCCGACATCGCGATAACCATGCCGGCTTGAGGCTGGGAAGGGGGAGTCCCGGGAAGCAGGCCAATTACCCCCTCTCGTCGAGAACTCGCTTACGATAATATATATTATGTTACATACAACACCCCTCCCATCGTTTTGATGATGCTGGATTTGTTAGGAGACTTATCCAAGTTGGGTCGGCAAAACAACCATTTTCTACCCACATCGAGAATTTTTCTCGGTTCTCAAAATCAGCAGCCATCCACGTTTCGACGAAATCGGGGATGCCGCAGCCTGGCATGGCCCGAGCCGATCCGAGAATCCCGAGAAGTCGGCAACTTCCCGGAGACTCCAGGCAGGCTGCCCGTCTGCGGAAAGACCATGGGAGGGCCTATGCCAGAGTAGGCCCTGGGACAGCTGAAGATTTGGAAACTTCTGGCTGATTCGAGGCTGGCTGGGCATGCCCGAGAAAAGACCATGGAACGATGCCAGTATCCCGGGCTCGGAAACAGCCAGGGTATGTGAAGGCCTAGAAAAAACCCGGGTCAGGCTCCCTTGGTTTTCCCCACGAGCGGGCCAGGGGAGCGACACGGCTGAGCCCTTGGAAAAGACCGAGTCAGGCTTTCATGGTTTCCGGCATGCCTTGGAAACCAGGAGAAAGCCGCTGCGGCGGATACAGGGGTCCTTTCCTGGAAGAAGCGGCCTAATGACCGGAAGGATGTCCTGGGGAGGGCCTTTTCATTGGTTTTTCCCAGGTCCCGACGGAGGAAAAGGGGCCTGCGAGGGCAGGAAGATGCCGATCCCGGCCAGGGCATAGCCTCCGAGGATGAGGAACGGCGCCAAATGAGCCGCCCAGTTGCGTCCCATGGGGTCTGCGAAGGAAAGCACGACAAAACCGGCCGCAAGAGTCCCGATAGCAATCCCTACGGTCCCTTTTCCCCGGCTGGAAATAGGCTCGGCCGGGCCTTCCGACGGAGCCGCTGGCTGGGGAAGGGGGACCGGTTTCTTATGCTTTTTCCCCATGCCTTGGTCCTTTCATGGTCTTTCTCACAATTCGCCCCTCACGAGGTCGGCGAGAACCTCCCGTCGACGGATCAGCAGGACTTTTCCGCCGTCGACGAGGACTTCCGCGGCCCTGGGCCGGGAATTGTACTGGGAGCTCATGGAAAAGCCGTACGCGCCGGTCTTGAGCACCGCCAGGATGTCCCCTGCCGCGCAGTCAGGCAGTCTGGCGCCTTTCGCGAGATGGTCCGCCGCCTCGCACACGGGTCCGACGATATCGACGAGGTTCGTCTTCTCCCCCCCCTCGCGTTCGGGCCAGACAGGGTGCGCAGCCCCGTAGAGGGCCGGCCTGATGAGGTCGCTCATGCCTGCGTCCACGACGAGGAAGTCCCGTTTCGCGGTCTTCTTCCTGTAGAGGACCGTCGTGAGGAGCACGCCGGCCTCGGCGGTCAAGAGCCTTCCCGGCTCGATGACGAGCCGCATGTTCGGCCAGCGGGAGAGGGTTTCTTCGAGGGCCCGCGCCAGTTCCGGGAGGTCCATGGCCAGGCCGTCGGCGTACGCGACTCCCATGCCGCCGCCGAGGTCCGCGAAATCGAGCGTGATGCCGCGCCCCTCGAGGTCCCTGACGAGCGCCGCCACGACCGCGGCGGCTCTCCGATAGGGCTCCACGCTGGTCACCTGCGAGCCGATGTGGCAATGGATGCCCGTCGCAGCCAGGTGGCGGCTCGCCGCGGCCTTCCGATACATCCGCAGCGCCGAGACCTTGTCCACGCCGAACTTCGTCGAGGCCGTTCCCGTGGTCACGTAGGCGTGCGTGCCGGCGTCCACGCCGGGATTGAGCCGCACCGCGACCGGCGCCCGCCGCCCCAGCCGGCGCGCCACGTCCTCCAAGAGTCCCATCTCCGGTTCGGATTCCAGGATGACTGCCAGGATGCCTTCCCTGACCGCGAGGCGCAGTTCCTCCTCGGTCTTCCCGACCCCGGAGAAGACGATCTTCCCAGGGGAGAACCCCGCCGCCAGCGCCCGCCTGAGCTCCCCTCCGGAGACGACCTCGGCCCCCGCCCCGCAGCCCGCGAGCAGGGCGGCTATCCTGCGGTTGGGATTGGCCTTGAGAGCGTAGCAGATCAGCGTCTTCCTGCGGCTGAAAGCGCCTTCAAGCCTGCCGAACGCCTCCAGCACGGCCCGCTTCGAGTAGGCGTAGAGCGGTGTCCCGAAGCGGCCCGCGGCCTCGGCAAGAGCCACCTGGTCCATGAAGAGCCGGCCGCGACGGTAGGTCAGCACTTTGGGATCAGAAGCTTTGTCCGAGATAGACGTAGAAGATCCCCTTGTCCTTCGTCGTCTGGCGCGCGTAGTCCAACGACACGACGAACGGGAACTCCTGCATGACGAAGGTGTGGATGTTCAGCCCCAGCCCGACCGAATGCCGCAGGTCCCGCCACTGGGCGCGCCCGACCGAGTGCATGGATTCCCATAGGTAGCCCGCGTCCGTGAAAATCGTACCATAGATGGCTTTGAAGTAGAAATCCGGGGCGAAGAACCACATGTACCAGTTGAGGTCCTTGATGACCGGGAACCTCCATTCGAGGTTGGCCACCGCCATCTGACTCCCGAGGTTCTCCCTGGCGCCGCGCGGGTAGCCCCGCACGCCGCCCACGCCGCCGACGACGTAGGCCGGATGCTGGGGTCCGGTGCTCCGCAGGAAGAGGAGGCGCCCAGCCAGGGCGCTCTGGCCCCCGGTCGGGACGAACCTGTGGGCCTCCGCGAAGAGCAGGTCATAGCGCTGGTTGCCGCCAAGGGCGTCCCATGCCTCGGTCAGAGCGAGCTTGAGCCTGTCTCCCTCGGTGACCGCGAGGTAGCGGCCGCGCACCGTGTCGCGCACGAAAGCGAGCGACGCCGCGCGGGTCTCCCGGTCCTGCCTCGGAGAGTCTCCGTGGTACTTTAGCTGCTCCACGGCCACGGCCGTCCCCAACTCGAAGCGGTGGTAGCGGTCGAGAGGGTACTGGACCCCCATGAGCTGGCCGTGCAGGGAGCCGTTGAAGTCGAGGCCGCGGTCCGGGTCGTAGACGTTCCGCTGGCCCCGACCCACGAGCGCGAAGTAGAAACCGGGCCGGAACCTGCGGTAGGCGTAGCTCGCCGTGTAGTCGAAGTAGCTGTCATGGGACCCGTAGCCCAGCATGAGGCTCGACTGATGGCGGCCCAGGAGGTCCGAGCCCTGCCAGTAGCTCGTCCAGAAGAGGCCCGAGTCCGACGAATAGAAGAAGGCAGGCAGGAACAGGTCCGTCCCGGCCTCGAAGCGGTACGGCCGCTCGCTCGACAATGGCGCCTCTGGCCGGGCTCCTGCCTCGGGAGGACGCGGCCCTTCCTGCCGGAGTTCCTCCGACAGGAAGGACTCCCTGGGCCCCTTGTGGATGTGGACGCTGCCGCGGCGCAGCGCCGCGAAGGCGATCTCGCCGTCCGGGGCGTAGACCGGCGTGAAGCTCCCCCCGATCGAACGGGTGAGCCTCACGGCCCTGCCCGTAGTAACGTCGAGCTCGGCGAGCTCGCTGAAGCCTCCCTCTTCCAGCACGAAGAGCACCCGAGTCCCGTCGGGCGACGCCACGGGGTCCCGGGCCGAGCCGGGCAGCCCCTCGAGGCGCTCGGCCGCGCGGTCCGAGACCCGAAGCCTCATCAGCCTCCTCCTCCAGCCGCTGGGGTGGCCCGGGTCGGGGACCTCGGAGGAGTAGACGATCCAGTTCCCGGACGGGGAGAAAACGGGCGTCTGGTCGTCGCGGTCGTCCTCGGTCAGGCGCTCGGTCAGGCCCAAGGCTAAGTCGTGGACGTAGATGTCGGTCCGGCAGTCCCTCATCCCGGAGAACACGATCCGGCCCCCGTCGGGAGAGAAGCTCGGCTGGGACACCGAGGACAGGCCCGGCATAGCGATCCTCTCGAGCCTTAATCGCTCGAGGTCGTAGACGAAGAGGTAGTCCCGGTGCGCCTTCGTCCCGGCGAAGGCCAGGCGCCGCCCGTCGGGCGAGATGGCCAGCTCGCGGGAGAGGTTCGTGAAGCGCCCCATGGAGACGTTCTCGACGCGGGTCCTCGGGATGCCGGGGAGCCTGCGGGAACGCCCCGTGGAGAGATCGAGCCGGTGTATCTCCGGCGGGAAGCCTCTCCTCGTGGTCAGGAAGTACATGGTCCTGCCGTCCGGCGAGAAGACCGGGGTCGAGTTCTGCATGGGGATGGAGTCCTTGACCCGGGTCAAGGGCCGGCCGTAGGCGTCGGGCTCCTTGAGGCGCTCCACGCGCGCTTGCCGGGCGTACTTGGTCTCGAGGTGCTCCCGGAACTTCCTGTCGAACTCGTTGGCGTCGATGCCGATGTTCTGGGTCAGGACCGCGCCGCTCTCGAAATGGCTCGCCAGCGACCGGAGCATGTTGCTCTCGCGCCTGCGGCCGTACTCCGAGGCGATGAACTCCATCGCGGCCGCGCCCTCCTTGTAGGCCAGAACGGTCTGATGGGGCTTCAGGTGCCCGAAGTGCTCCAGCCTCGTCACGGGGATGAGGCCCTGCGAGGTGGCCGCGTCCCGGACGACCAGCTCCTCCCAGGTCTCCTCCATGTCCTTCGATCCCTGGGCCGCCCAGCCCTCGATCATCCAGAGGGGGTAGAGGATCCCCCGCAGGATGCGGCCGGACTTCCAGAACCCGGCGTTGAGCGCGTGGTACTGCAGGACGTGGGCGAACTCGTGCTTGATGACCTCCTTGAGCCACTTCCTGCTCCCGTCGTTGTAGACCATGAAGCGGTCCTTGAAGGGCTCGGTGACGCCGCCGGTGCCCTCCCCGACGTCGACGATGGTGGATTCCAGGAAGTCGTTGGGGCTGGCGTAGAGGAAGAAGGGTTTGCGCTTCCAGTGGCTCGACGCCTCAGACCCCGAGCGCCGCGGCGCGGTCGAGGTCTCGATGTCCATGCTGCGGCTTAAAGTCGCAAACGCCTCCTCCAGGATCGCGGCGCTCTCCTCGACCAAGGCCTTAGACTCGCCGTAGTAGTAGATGTCGAAATGGTCGGTCGAGCGCACCCGCCAATCGAGGTCCTTCGTGACGAGGCGGTTCTGCCCGAAGCCGAGAGCCTGACCGGCGCCGAGCGACACGGCGGCCAGGCAAGACAGCGCCAGGGCGCCGAGCCCTCTCCGGCGAGAGGAGACCGTCTTGCAGAGGTTCACGCCTTCTTCGCGTGCTTGGGCTTCTTGGGAGGGTGGCGGCGGTTGAGCTCGCGCAGGGCGACCTGGGCCTTGACGTCCTTCGGGGTAGTTGCGAGGGTCTTCTCCCAGGCGGCCCTCGCGTCCTCGTAGCGCCCGATCTTCTGGTAGGTCAGGGCCAAGGCCGATTGGACCTTCCCCGCCGGCACCGCATCGTCCGGCGCTCCGGGGACGGCCGCGAGGAGATGCGTGAGGGCGGCGTTGTAGAGCATCTGGTCGTAGGAGAGCTGGCCCAGATAGAAGGAGGCGCGCTTGGCCTCGGCGGGCCCAAAGGCCTTGAGGGCTTGGAAGGATTCCGTGGCGCGCTGGTATTGCTTGGCCGCCCACAGGCTCAGGCCCAGGTTCTCCTCCACGATCTTGTCGTTCGGGAAATGATACTTGAGCCGCTCGTACTCTCCCGCCGCCTCCGCGCAGCGTCCCTGCTGGTAGAGGAGCTTGGCCGCCAGCAGCCGGATTTCCTTGTCGCCGGGGTTGTTGCGCAGGTACCGCCGGTACTCATCGACGGCGAAACCCGGGAGCCCCACCTCCTGGTACATCATGCCCAGGCAGTAGAAGATGCGGACGTCCATGGCGCCCAGGTCGCGGGCGTCCTCCAGCGCGTTGATGGCGTCCGCATAGTGGTCCTTGCCTTTCTCGAAGTACAGGACCCCGAGGTGGACCAGGGAGGCGATGTCCTGGGGGTCCCCTTTGAGCTTCTCCTGCGCCGCGCGCAGCTCCGCCTCCATGTTGGGCATGGCCGGCACGCCCGGGGAGCTCCCGGGGCGGGGCATGTCGGCCCGGCGGAAGTTCCAGTACCA
Organism: Elusimicrobiota bacterium; assembly: GCA_016209035.1. Taxonomy (GTDB): domain Bacteria; phylum Elusimicrobiota; class Elusimicrobia; order UBA1565; family UBA9628; genus JACQWX01. The sequence goes on from JACQWX010000036.1 coordinate 12,437, forward strand.
GCCGAAGACGAACACCGCCGGTCCCAGCAGCACGAAGCCGAGCAGCAGCCAGGAACGGATCCGGGTGAAGAAGCCCTCCGGGAGCGACCTGCGCTTGATCCGCGCCCCCTCGGCGGAGGCCTTGAGCTCGGACGGCGACTTCAGCATCAGGCCACGGCCTGCTTCTTGGGGCTCTCGCCCGGCGGCGGATCGTCGCGGCGTCCGGTCTGCCGACCTCCGACCACTTCCTCGCCGACCCGCTGCGCGGGCCGGGACCTGCCAGCGGCAGGTTCCGCGGATCGGTCGCCCGTCTCATCCGAGGCCTCTGGCTGGCTCGGCGACAGGAGCTCTCCTAGGGTCAGCGGCGGCGGCGGCTTGAGGTACGACGCCATGCGCTTGCGCTCCTTCACGTCGTCGAATTTCCTCAGCGAGACCCCCACCTGGAAGGTCGTCGGATCCACGCCGAAGACGACCCCCGAGACCTGGTCGCCCTCCTTGTAGACGGTCCCCTCGACGCAGTCGGCCGTCGGGCAGCAGGCGGCCGCGCCGTCGTCGAGGCGCAGGCGGAGGCCCGCCTGCGTCGACTCGACGACCTTGCCGCGCACGGTCGTCTTGGGCGGGTACTTCCTGCGCAGGGCGTCGGCGGGGTTCGGGGTGAGCTGCTTGATGCCCAAAGAGACCTTCTCGGCGGAGCCCTCCGCGGGCTTGCCCAGGACCTTGACCTTGAGCTTCGTCCCGCGGAGGAAGTCCGAGGCGGGCTTGGGCTGACCCCAGCTGATGTCGGCCGCCTTGACGAAGCCGTCCAGGCCGCCGATGTCGACCAGCAGGCCCTGGCCTTCCCGGATATTGGAGGGCCAGGCCCCGGCATGGATGACGCGGCCGATCCTGACCTCGCCGACCCGGATATCCGCGAGCACCTTGGCGCGGCGCTTGGCCGCGTCCTCCTCGAGAACGGCCTTCCTCGATAGGACCACCTGCTTCTTGGACTCGTTGACCTCGATGATGTAGCAGCGCACGCCCGTCTTCACCATGCGCTCGGGCTGGCGGACGGGTCTCAAGTCCGCCAGCGAAGCCGGCAGGAAGGCCCGCACCCCTCCCACGTCGACCAGGAACCCGCCCTTGACGTGCATGGTCACGGTGCCGCGCACGCGGCTCTTCTCGGTGTAGGCCTTGAGGGCCGCTTCCCACGACAGGGACTCCCTCGCTCGGCGGTAGGACAGGAGCGTCGCGCCGTCGGAACGGACGCTGCTCATGAGGACGACCGGGATGCGCTGTCCCACGGACGGACACCCGCGCGGACGGGACTCGCCGCCCCCCTCCTTGCCCGCGGCGGCTGCGGTGACGTCGAACTCGGCTAGGGGCACCATGCCCTCCCGCTTCTCGCCGATGTCCACGAGGACGTGGGCCTTCGTCACCTGGATCACCTTGACCCACACGGGCTTCCTGCCCACCAGCATCTCGGTGAACCTGTTCTGCTGGGCCAGGAGCGCCTCCATGCTCTCCTCGGTTTCCGGAGGGGCCTGCGGCGTCGGCTCCAGGGATTGGTCCCCCGGGAAAGCCTCCACCGCCGCAGTCTCCTCGATCTCAGTCGTCAGTCCGTTCTCTGTGTCCATCGTAGCACCCCTCTTGGTGCCCGGGTCCCCGGCGCTTGGCGCCGTCCTGGCACCCTCCTTACAGCGTGTTGATACGTTCCATCAAGGCATGGGCGAAGTCCTGGCACGCGGACCGGTCTCCCGCGTCCCCCTCGAACTTCATGGGTTCGCCGAACCTCACTTCGATGCGATGCGGCGCCGGAAATCTGTCCGTGTTGACCAAGCGGGCCGGGACGACCCGCGCGCCCGTCTCCCGCGCCAGGAATCCGACCCCCGGCTTGACGGCCCTCGGCTGACCCGGCCTTCGGCCGGGCGTCGCCCCGCCTACCCCCCTGGTCCCCTCCGGGAACACCCCCAGGCAGCCCCCTCGGCGGACCATCTCCACCGCGGCGCGCATGGCCGGCACGTCCCCCCGGCCGCGGTCCACCGGGATGTTGCCCACCTCCTCCAGCCACCAGCCGAGCAGAGGCACCCGGAAGAGCTCCGTCTTGGCCAGGAACCTCAGGCACCTCCCCTGCCCCAGAGCGATGGTGAGCATGGGCCCGTCGCACACCGAGACGTGGTTCGACGCCACGATGAGCGGCCCCTCCCGGGGCACGTTCTCGAGGCCCTTGACCTCGAGCCGCCAGAAGCTACGCGCGAGGGCGGAGGCCATGGCCTGCGAGAGCCTGCGCACCAGCGTCGGCCGATAGCCCGTCATCTGGAGCCGTTCCCCCGCCGGAGCCCGGCCCGGATGAGCCCGACGATCTTGCCCGCCACTTCGCGCAGGGTCAGACGCGTCGAGTCGACCACGACCGCGTCCGGGGCCAGCGACAGCGGGTTGATCTTGCGCTTGAGGTCGTTCAAGTCGCGCTTGAGCATGGCCTCCCTCACGGCCTGGAGGCGCACGCGGACGCCCGAGAACTTCAACTGCCGGTACCGGCGCCTGGCGCGCTCGTCCACCGCCGCGTCGAGGTAGATCTTGTGGTCCGCGTCCGGGAATACGTGAGTTCCGATGTCGCGGCCCTCCATCACGATGGACCCGCCTGCCCCCAGCCGCCTCTGGAGAAGGCACATGAACCGGCGCACGCCCGGGTTGGCGGCCACGGCGCTCGAAGCCGCGCTCACCCGTTCGTCGCGGATGCGCTCCGCCGCCGCCTGGGAGTCGATGAAGGTCTTCAGGGTCCCGTCGGCCGAAGGGCGGAACTCCCACCGGAGGCGCAGGGCAAGCGCCGTCACGGCGGCCTGGTCGTCGACGTCGACGCCATCCGCCAGGGCCTTCCATGCCAGGGCCCGGAACATTTCCCCGGTGTTGATGAAGTGGTAGCCCATCGTCCTGGCCACGAGGCGCCCCACCGTCGACTTGCCCACGCCGGCGGGGCCGTCGATGGCGATGACCAGTCCCTTCCGGCGCCTCCGGCGCCGGAAGGCTGGTCTTGCGTTCGCCGTCCTCGCCGTCGTTCTCATGGAGCGTTCCTCGCCGGTCCAAGCACCCGTCTCAAGGCGTCCAGCAGCCTCCTGTTCTGCGCCGGCGTGCCAACGGTGATGCGCACGGACTTGACCAAGCCGTACTCGTCCATCGGCCTGATGATGATGCCGTGTTTCAGGAGCGCGTGGAAGACCTGCCTCCCCGGCACCGGCAGATGGACGAAGACGAAGTTGCCGGCCGAATCGAGCACTTCCAGACCTAAGGCCCGGATCTCCCGGGCGAGGGACTCCCGGCCGTTGGACGCCAGGGCCACGCTGCGCTTGACGAAAGCCGAGTCTTTCAGGGCCTCGACGCAAGCGCGCTGCGCGGGCAGGTTCACATTGAAGGGCATGCGGATGCGGTCCAGCCAGCCCACCAGCTCGGGATCGGCCAGGCCGTAGCCGACGCGCAGGCCCGCCAAGCCGTAGGCCTTGGAGAAGGTCCGGATCGCCACCAGGTTCGGATGGCGCTCCAGGAGGCGCGGCACCGTGCGCGGGAAACCGGGGAGCGCGGCGGCGAAATGGTGGTAGGCTTCGTCCAGCACCACCAGCGTGGAGAACGGCACGGCGCCGAGGAGCTCTGCGATCTCGTCTTCGGTGTTGTAGGTCCCCGTCGGGTTGTTGGGGTTGGCCACGAACACGATCTTGGTGCGCAGGCTCGCGGTCTTGGCCATGGTCCGCAGGTCGTGCGTCCAGTCCACCATGGGGACCTCGATGACCTTCCCCCCCATCATGGCGGCCTGCTGCTTGAACCGGATGAAAGCGTACTGGCTGACGATGATCTCGTCGTCCTGCTCCACGAAGGCCTCGCAGAGCAGGCGGATGATCTCGTCCGAGCCGTTGCCCACGATGACGCTGGCGGGATCCACCTTGTGGAAGCGCGCCAGGGCATCCCTGAGCTCCGGGCTCGAACTCTCCGGGTAGAGGGGGCAGTCGGCCAGGGAACGGCGCAAGGCCGCCATGGCCTTCGGGGAGGGGCCCAGCGGGTTCTCGTTGGACGCGAGCTTGACGACGGCCTTGAGGCCCAGCTCCCTCTCGACCGCCGCGATGGCCTTGCCCGGTATGTAGGGAGTGAGCCCCCGCAGGAACCGGCGAGGCTGGATGGTCGTCGTCATAGCGTCAGGAACGCCATCATGGAATCCCGGGTCTTGTCCCGGCGGTACGAGAAGAAGAGGTCCTCGCGGCAGCAGGTGCACTCCCCGCAGACCGCGACCGAGCCGCGCTCCAACCCCGCTTCGACAAGCTGGGAGGCGACCTCTCGGCCGAGGTCCAGGCGGTCGGCGGCCACGCCCCCTCCGGTGAGCGGAGAACCCCCTGCGCCTCCGGGGACCTGGCCTCCCATGGCCAGGCTCTCCCGCCGAAACAGCGACGAGACCTCCGGGCCCACCCGGTAGCAGCACGGCCCGATGTGGGGGCCGATGGAGGCGCAAAGCTCCGACGCCTTCGCGCCGAAGGCGCGGCACAGGGACTCCGCCGCCTTCTTCGCGAAACCCGCCGCCGCGCCGCGCCAGCCGACGTGGAAGACGCCGCCGAAGCGCGGGCCCCAGAGGAGAAGGGGGACGCAGTCGGCCGTGTACACGCACAAGGGCCGCGACGGGGCTCCCGCCATCCAGCCGTCGGCCCGGACCTTCTCGGTCCCAGAACCGTCCCACTCCGACGGCCAGCGCACGATGGCGTCGCCGTGGACCTGCTTGAGGACGAGGCCCGTCTCGCCCTTGAGGCCCAAGCCGTCGAACAGGGTGCTCCGGCGCGCCGGGTCCGCCATGTCGCCGAGCGCGCGGGTCGTCGCTCCGTGGAGGACTCCCAGGCGCTCGAGGCGCTCGTCCACCAAGAGGCCCCCGGAACGCCGCCAACCGGGCTCGACCGCGCCGCCGGCGGCCGGTCCGGCCGCCCGCGCAACGCCCCCGCCCGGCATCGTTCTCGCGGTCAACGCACCCCCCGTTTCGCCTTCTCCAGGGCCTCTTTGGCCGGAGTCAGATCGATCCCCGTGTCTTGCCCCTCCTGCAGCCGGCTGTTGCGGTCAGCATCCTCGTTGCGCCGCCTGCTGCCCTCCAACTTGGGATGCCCCGCGGCTTCCCGCTCCTTCCCGGCCATGACCGCCAGCAGCTCGTTGACGCCCCCCGCATCCGTCACGTACCCGTAATTCCGAAGCATGCAATAAGTATAGCACCAGTCCGCGTCGGAACCGCCGTACCCCATGGAGATCGCGTCGCGAAACGCGGGATCGCCGATACGCCGGCTCAAGATGCCCAGCGCTTCGGCGGAAGGCTCCGCGACCTTCCGATCAAGGCAGGTCCGCGTCAGGAACAACGCCGCATGGGCTTCATCCAAGCGCTGAAGGCGAAACCGATATTCAACGGATGAGTACTTCTCGTCCGCCTTCTTGAACACGTACCATCCCCCGCGCTCCACCCCTTCCCAGACGAAACTATAGGTCGCGGCCAGCTTCTCCACCGCCGCGACGGCTTTCCTGCCGGCCTGTTCCCGCATGCGTTCAATGTGGCGTTGCCGGCCCTGATTCAACCAATCAGCATCGAGCCGTTCGCCACTCGCAAGCTTGGCCTGAATCTCCGCGAAAAGCTCGTATTGGCATCCGAAATCCTTGGAATACTCGGATTTCCAATCCCGATAGACATCCTTGTCAAGATAGATCAACTCGTCGAGAGTTTCCTGAGTCACGATGCCGCCTGCGCAGGCAGTCAAGGCCAACTCACCAAGCCTCCACATCTGCCGCCTGATCCTCGACTCGCGCTCTGCAGACTCCTTCAATTCCCGGGATTTCCCAAAAATCTCCTTGAGCGTTCTCTTCACTCCTTCGTCGTCATAGACGAATTCCCTGTCCTTGGGCAATGCTCCACGATCCACAATCTTGTAGGGATCAAGTCCCCTCGCGATTTCCTTCTCCCATATCGTGGCCAGCGCCCGCTTCCTTTCCAGCCTTGATTTGAACCGTTCGACGGCCCGGTCGTCGAAGTCGAACACCGTCTTCAAGAATGGCAAGTCTGCCTCTCCCCGAAGAGCCTCGACTGCAGGATCGTTTCTCAAATCCACTCCGGCCGCCCCCAAATCCTCCTCGGGCGTCAAAAAATCCTGAAAATGCCTGCCCTCGTGGTAGAGCGCGTACGCCAGGGAGCCGGGCGACTCAAAGGCCTGGGGTCCGATCCTTACATGTCCGTCGCCGTCGGTCTGCCCGACATCATCGATGTTTTCGGCGAGCACCGGGTTCCAAACCGCCGTCTCGCCCATGTGACACTCGAAGTAATCGGGATCCGGCGTCCCGTCCGGCAGCTTGTGGCACGGAGCCCCGGACAGGATCGGTCCGGACTTCTTCGGAGGGTCCATCCGGTAGACATTACGAGCCTCCCTGATAGCCTCCTTGGCAAGCTGAGCGTATTCTTCCTGGTACTCAGCAAATTCTTTCATCACCTGCCCGTATTCCTCGTATTTCCCGCTCCTCACAAGGTTTTCGGCGGCTTCGCGAATCGATCCGCCTGAGGCCCAATACAGGGCCCTCTTCCAATCTTCCCATTTCTCGATGTCCGCTGGAACCTGCGGGCCGAGCCACTTCTCGTCCTTGGCGCGCCACCCCAACTCGATCTAGATACGTTTTCTGCTGGCGATGACGGGGCCATATTGCTCCTCGCTCTTAAGAGCCTTCATCTTTTTCAGTATGGCTGCAATCCCCTCGATTCCCTTCGCATCCTTCGGTCTCTTGGGCTCGGCTTGAGACTCAACGGGCACACATCCTGAATAACGGCTCCAATGGGTCTGTATAGCAAGACGAGAAAGAGAATGACAGAAGCCCTCACGGAACGACCTCGATCTCAACCGGATTCGATTCAACGAACCATTCCTTGAAGATATCATCATCCTTGATGATAGCCCTGTTCCATTTGGAGTGCCCCTGCTCCTCCATGCGGTCATTGCGCCGTTGTCGGAGGTCACGGGGCGTCATACTGCGCCACTTCTTGGAAATCTCGCCCAATTCGCTCGCGGAGAGTTCCCTGCGTTTCTCGTCTCTTTGCTGCGCCACCTCCTCCTGCTCGGTAATCGGGGTAAACCAGGACCGCGTGTCATAGATGGCGCGCATCCGGTAGATGCCGGGCTTCCCGAAGAAATAGCCCTCCAGAACCCTAAAACCCGCTACGGTCTGGAGGGGCTTCTCCGGGTCGAGCTGATAGGGCTTGCCGCCGGCGAATTCCTGGTAGTATTTTCCGCGCAACCTCCAAAGCTTCTTGATGGAGGAGATTTCCTCGCTGGTCGCGCCAGGCTTGATGCGCGCGTCTCCCAGCCCCCACCTTTCGCCCCGCTTCCTGAGCGGGGCAACGATGGTGGGGTTGGCCGTCAGCGTCTTTCCGGGCTCGATCTTCAGGACATCTACTCCCTCTTTTCTGTCCTTGAACTCACAAGGGCTCCCGCCGCAATCGTTGGCCCAGAACCTGAATTCATTGTGATAGCCCCACTCAAGCCGGAAGTTCGGCTCAAGTGTCTTCCCATCAGGATTGATGATCTCGAAGCGGGTGAGCCGCTTTCTACTGGAATTCTCATTGAGAAACCTCTGGTCCACCCAGAAAGCGTCGAATATCTTCAGCTGCTTCCCGCCGACGTTCTTCATCTGGAGCAGGTACCAGGGCGCCTCTCCCACATGCCATTGCCGCCGGGCAAGTTGCAGGGTCAACTGCAACTTGCCCTCAGGCAGGAGCTTGAAGTATGTCCTTCGCGTCAGAATCCCCGCAGTCACAACGGCGCCAAGACAAGCCGCCGCCGCGAGCGCAATCAAGGTCTTTCTTCGACCCAGAAGGACGGCAGTCAAGACCGCTGCAATGGCGAATCCAACAAAGGTGATTGCCGAGGTCATTCCGCTCCTTCTTCGTCTACTTCGCGCATTCCACGGCGGCCTCCGCGACCGGATTTGCGGCAGGCGCCTGCGCCTCCTGGGCCGAAGGCCCAGGCGCAGGCGCGGCGGCCTCGACCTTGGGCTTCATGACCGGAGGCTTGCGCAGCGGCCTCACCCACTTCGTGAAGCTGGAAGGCCTCAAGGAATACTCGTGCACCAGGCGCACGACCTCGGAGATGGCCGGGAACTTCTCCCAGTTCAGGCGCAGGATCCTCACCCCGGCCTGCTCCATCTCGGTGACGAACTGCTCGTAGTTGTCGCGGAGCATCGTGAGATACTCCAGGCTGATGGTCTGCTCCATCACGCGCCCCCGGCGGTGGATGCGCTCGATGGCCGTCTCCGGGTTGCAGTCGAGGTAGATCAACAATTGCGGGAACACCAATTCCCGCAACACCATGTTGTCGAAAAGGTCGAGGTAGGTGTTGTAGTCGAGGTCGGTGATGATCTTGTCGGGATGGTTGTTGAGCATCCGGGCGAAGATGGTGTCCTCCCAGATGGTCCGGTCCTGCACGACCCCGCGGATCTTGCCGAGGGAGATCCGGGTGACGAACTCGCGGTGCTGGCGGAAGCGGTGGTTGAGGAGCCAGACCTGCATCATCGTCCCGTAGCCCTTCATGTCCTTGTAGAACTTCTCGAGGTACGGGTTGCCGTCCACCTCCTCGAGTATGGGCTCGAAGTTCAGGGCTCGCGCCAAGTCTTCCGTGAGGGTGGATTTGCCCACCCCGATGGTCCCCGCGATCCCGATGTATCCCTCGGCGAACATGGCTACTTGACCTCCTGCTCGATGCCGCGCATCGCAAGCTTGACGTCGTCCGGGCTCGAAGCCGCGTCCAGGACGTCCGACTCCTTCACCAACCCGTCCTTGAAGAGCTTCACGAGCGATTGATTGAACGTCACCATCCCGTAGAACTGCCCCTTCGCGCATGCCTGCATGATCTCCACCGACTTATTCTCCTCGATGCATTTCTTCACGTGCCCCGTCACGATGAGGATCTCGATGGCAGGCACCCGCCCTCCCTTGATGCCGGGCAGCAGCCTCTGGCTGATGACGGCCTTCAAGCTCTCCGCGAGCTGGATGCGGATGAGGGACTGCTGGTGCGGCGGGTAGAGGTCGATGATGCGCGAGATGGTCTGGATGGCGTCGGTCGTGTGCAGGGTTCCGAAGACCAGGTGCCCGGTCAGGGCCGCGGTCAAGGCCGCCGAGGTGGTCTCGAGGTCCCGCATCTCGCCGACGAGGATGACGTCGGGGTCCTGCCGCATGGCCATCTTGAGGCCTTCGGCGTAGGAGACGGTGTCCTCGCCGATCTCCCGCTGCGTGATGATGGCCTTCTTATCCTTGTGCACGAACTCGATGGGGTCCTCGATGGTCAGGAGGTGCTCGGCCCGGTTCTGGTTGACATAGTCCACCATGGCGGCCAGGGTCGAGGACTTGCCCGACCCGGTGATGCCCGTCACCAGGATCAAGCCCCGGCTGTTGTCCGCGATCTTGCGCATGGTCGCGGCCGGCAAGCGCAGCTCCTCGAAGGTGGGGATCTTCATCGGGATCTTGCGGATCGCCATGCTCAACCGCCCACGCTGGCGGAAGGCGTTGACGCGGAAACGCGCGACCTCGCCGGCCTGGAAGGAGAAGTCGGCCTCGCCCTTCTCATCGTACATTTTCTTCGCCCGCTTGCTGGAGATCTGGCCCAGCATGGCCTCGACCTCGGCCTGGCTTAAGGCCTCCGGACACACCGCCGTCATGTCCCCGTCCACCCGGAGATACGCCGGCCCGCCGGCGCGGACGTGCAGGTCGCTGGCGTTCACGTCCATCATCTTCTGCAGCATCGCTTGGAGTTCCATGGCTATCGCAGTTTCCTCACTTTGAGCCTCATGAACGCCGGCTTGTTGAGTTCCTCCAGCGTGGAGGCCATGACAAGGGCCCTCGCGTCAGAGGGGACGTCGCGGGGAGAAAGGTCCAGGCGCCGGGCCGCCGAGAGGCTGCCTTTGCGTCTCGGGGGGAACCCGGTCGCGATCACGGTGATCCGGATCTTGTCCCCCAGGGTCTCGTCGTACGCCTTGCCCAGCTTGATCCTCGCGTCCGGGGAGGCGGCGTTCTTGATGTGCCCCATCGCCTCCTCGATCTCGCAGAGCATCAGGTCTTCCTTGCGCCCGGTCACGTTGACGATCAGGCCCTTGGCGCCGTCGATCACGGCGTTCTCGAGCAGGGGCGACTCGACCGCGGCCTTGGCGGCCTTCAGCGCCCTGCCGCCGCCGGACTCCTCCGCCATGCCGATCATGGCCTCGCCCGCGTCCTTCATGATGGCGCGGATGTCGTTCAAGTCCATGTTGATCGCGCCCGGCAAGGTGATCACGTCCGAGATGGATTGGATCGCCTTGCGCAGGACGTCGTCCGCGCGGCGGAAGGCCTCGTGGGCGGGGGTGCGGCTGTCGATGATGTCGAACAGGCGCTGGTTCGGGATCTGCAGGAGGGTGTCCACGTTCTGGCGCATCTCCTGGATGCCGCTCTGGGCGATCTCGGCGCGGTGCATCCCCTCGAAATCGAAGGGCTTGGTGACGACGCCGATGGTGAGGGCGCCCAGCTCCTTGGCGACGCGCGCCACGACCGGCGCGCCGCCCGTGCCTGTCCCCCCGCCCATGCCGGCGGTGATGAAGACCAGGTCGGAGCCGGCGAGGTACTCCCGCAGCAGGCCCTCGGACTCGAGCGTGGCCTCGCGCCCCTTCATCGGGTCGCCGCCCGCGCCCAGGCCCTTGGTCAGGCCCTCGCCCAGCTGCACGCGGACCTCGGCCAGGGACCCTTTGAGCACCTGCGCGTCGGTGTTGGACGCGATGAACTCGACGCCGCGCAGGCTGGCCTGGATCATCCGGTTGACGGCGTTGCCCCCGGCGCCGCCTACGCCGACGACCTTGATGACGGCGCGCGCTTCGCGGAAGTCCTCGGCGGGCCTGATGAGCATCAGAACAGCTCCTTGAGCATGGAGGTCAGGCGCCTGATCCACACGGGCTTCTTGCGGCCGATCGCGCGATGCCCGCCCTCGCCCCAATGGCGCGCGGTCGAGTAGTGGAGGAGCCCCAACGCGGTCGCGTAGGTCGGGTCGAGCCAGCCTTCGTCGCAGAGGATCTGCTCCGGGAGCGCGGTCCCGGCGCGGACGTCTATCTCCAGGATCTGGCGGGCGGCCTCGATGGAGCCGCGCAGCTGCGAGCCCCCGCCCGTCAGGATCGCCCCTCCCGAGACGACCATGTCGGCGTAGGAGGAATTCTTCAAGTCCTTGGCGATGAGGTCGAAGAGCTCCTCGACGCGAGGCAGGACGAAGCCCATCATGGCCCGCGTCTTGATGGAGGCTTTGGAGCGGCCGTCGATCCCGATGTAGCCGATCTCCTCGTCGCCGTCGAGGAGCGAAGGGTGGGCCACGCCGTGGCCGATCTTCAGCTTCTCGGCCGTCGCGTGCGAGGTCCTCAAGCCCACCGCGAGGTCCCGGGTGATGAGGTCCGCGCCGAAGGAGAGCTCCTTGGAGTACTTGATGCTCCCCTCGCAGAAGACGCCGATGGAGACGGATTGGCCTCCCAGGTCTATGAGCACGCACCCGAGGTCCTTCTCCTCGGGAGAGACCATGAGGTCCCCGGCCGCGAGCAGCCCGTAGACCGGGTCGATGACCTCGAAGCCCGCCAGCGAGACGGCCTTGCTGAGGTTGTTGAGAAGGGCCGTCGAGGCCGTGACGATGTGGACCTCGACCTCCAAGAGGTTGGCCTCCATGCCGACGGGGTCATGCACGCCCGGCTGCCGGTCGAGAGAGAAGCCCTGCGGGACCACATGGACGATCTCGCGGTCGGGAGAGAGGGGGATGGCCTTGGCGTTGGCCACGACGCTGGTCACGTCCTCGGGGGTGATCGTCTTGTCGCTGCGGGCGATGTTGAAGGCCCCTCGGCTGTTGAAGGACTGCAGGTGCCCGCCGCGCATGCCGAGGTAGAGGCCGGTCACGAGGGGCTTGCCGGCGCCTGCGCCTCCGGCGCAGGATTCGGCGTCTTCCACCGCCCTGGTGATTGCCCGGGCGGTCTCCTGGATGTTGGTGACGACCCCGCCGTTGATGCCGCGGCAGCCGACGCTCGTGCCGCCCAGGACGCGCATGCGCCCCGAGTCGGCGTCAGGGGAGCCGATGAGGCAGGCGACCCTGCCCGACCCAAGATCGAGTCCGGCGACGACGTCTTTTCTTGTCATAAATTAGTCTGCGGGGATGGCCTCACGAAGATCTTCCCGTCCTCGAAATACCTCAAGTCCGCGGTCAAGGCGCCCGTTGCGGCCCCCAGGGGCAAGGTCTTGCGGAAGTCCTCCAAAGCTTGCCGGAGCCTCAACGCCTTAGCCTCGGTCCATCTCAGATCGCCCCACAGCACCGTCGTGCCGTCTTCGAAGCGAGCCTCCCAGCCCTCCAGCCGCGGCGCCCAGGTCATCCGCTCCAAGGCCGGCAGAGACCCCTTCGCTCCCATGCCCTCGAGGCAACGGGCCAGCCTCAGCCGCTCGGCGGCGTCGGCGGACCCGACATCGACGTCGGGACGCACGTCGGGGAAGATGCCATCGGGAGCGGTGAAGACGACGCCGTCGGCCGCGAGGTAGCCCAGCGCGCGTCCGTCACGCACCACCCTGGCCAGAGGCTCTCGCAGCTCGACCTTGAACCGGATCCGGCGGTTGGGCCAATCACGGCTGAACCCGACGGCGCGCACGATAGGGTATCGGGACTTGAGAAGGGCTGCCCGGGAGCGCGGGAGGCCGGAAGCGGCGTCGAGCGCCGAGGAGAAGGATGCCTGAAGCTCCGGCGGGACGCCTTCTAGGACGAAGGCGCGAGGCATTAGGCGCCCGACGAGCTCGGAGGAGTCGGGGAGATCGCGCAGGAGGCGAGGCACGGTCAGGGCCGCGGCCGCCGCCAGCACGAGCAGAGCCGACACCGCCAGGGATTCCCGGATGCGCCGGGACCTCACTCTGGGCCGGGTCTGGACGCGGTAGCGCCTGATCTGGGCCTTAAACCGATGCATCCCCCACCACCCTCATCTCCAGCTCGAGGTCGACCCCATGAGCGGCGCGCACGCGATCCCGGATTCGGCTGATCAGTTCCAGCACGTCGGCGGAGGACGCTTGGGAGAAATTCTCGATGAAATTCGCGTGTTTCGTCGAGACGCGTGCCCCGCCGCAGACAGCCCCTTTAAGACCGCAGTCGTCGATGAGCTCGGCGGCGGGGAGACCCGGCGGGTTCTTGAAAATCGAGCCTATGTTGTGGCTGTGAATCGGCTGAGTCAGAGACCTTCTCCGCTGGTACTCCCGAATGTGTGTGATTATATCATCTTTAGCGCAGGCCTTCAATTGGAGCTCGCAACCCACGACGATGCGGGGACCTAAGGAGCTCGTCCTGTAGCCGAAGCGGACCTGCCCCCGGTGGAGCGTCCGGGCCTTGCCGGTGGCCGGATCGAGGACGCGCACGCAGCGCACCAGGCCGCCGATCGAGCCCTGGGGGGTCCCCGCGTTCATGATCAGGGCCCCGCCCACCGTCCCCGGGATGCCGGCCAGAGGCTCCAACCCCCCGAAGCCTTCTCGCGCGGCCAGGCTCACGAGCTTGGGCAGGCGCGCGCCCGCCCCCGCCCTCAGCCGCCCCCCGCTCAGGAACGCGGCCCGCTCGAAGGCCCCGACCAGCCGCACGACCAGCCCGCGGATGCCGGCATCCGCGACCAGGAGTTTCGAGCCCCAGCCCAGCAGGAACAGCGGCGGGCCGTTCGCGCGGGAGAATCGCACCGCGCGCCGCAGACCGCGCTCGTCCGGGATCTCCACGTAGCAGTCCGCGGGCCCGCCGATCTTGAAGGTCGTGTGCCGGCGCATCGGCTCATCGAACCTGGCAGCCGGGAAGGCGCGGGCGGCCTCCCCTCTCCAAGACGACCGGGTTCTCATGACTGCCTCTCATTGTAGGATTTTTCGTGATATAATTGGCTCATGCAGACGCTGCTCGCAGCGCTGGCGTGCCTGGCTTTCGCCGGGACCTGCGCCTCAGGCGCGGACGAGGGCGGGATGCGCGTCTACTTCCGCGGCTCGTCGGCGGCGCGCAGGATCGTGGTCCCGCCGCTTGCGCGGCCCGGCGACATCCTCCACGACACCGGCCCCAGCGACCCTCTTCCGGGGATATTCGACGCGATCCTGTTCCACGGCCGGACTCAGGCGGGCGTCGGCTTCGAGGCGCAGGCGGGCTCCGCCGACGTCTGGGGCCCTTGGACGGCGCCCGAGATCGAGACCTTCTCGAACGGCCGCTTCTGGGGGCGGTTCCGTCTCAGCGGGACGAAGGGGACCTCGGTGCGTATCCGCCTCGTGCACCGCGGCGTCCTCCCTTCGAGCGTCATCGTCATCTACGAGATCGAAGCCTACCGGACGACCCGCGAGCCCGTGGTCGTCACGCCGTCCCGGGTGGACCTCTCCACGCGGCCGGGCAAGCCGGACGCGCAGTCGCGCTCGGACTGGAACGCCGCCCCGCCCAAGTACGACTATACCTTGATGGACATCAGGCGCGTCACCCTCCACCACACCGCGGGCGCCCAGCCCGAGGCGCTCGAGGACGCGCGCTCGGAGATGCGGCTCATCCAGCGCTACCACCAGGCCGGCCGCGGCTGGAACGACATCGGCTACCACTTCGTCATCGACGGCGCAGGCCGGATCCACCAAGGCAGGCCCGAGAACGCCCTCGGCGCCCACGCGCTCAACCACAACACCGGCAACGTCGGCATCTCCTTCATGGGCAACTACCACCCGCCCATCGCGGACCAGCCCGCGGCCGGGCAGATCAAGACCGCGGTCGCGCTCGTCCGCTGGCTCGACGAAGCCTACGGGATCGCGCCCGAGGCCCTCTTCGGCCACCGCGACATCGGCTCCACCGAGTGCCCCGGCGACCTCCTCTATCCGAAGGTCGAGGAAATCAGGAAGGCCGCGACGCAGCCCGTCCCTCCGCCGGGACCTGCGCCAGGGGCGCAGGCGCCGGACCTGCCCGCTGCCTCCAGGCGGCTCGACCGCTTCGATTTCATCCGGCCATTCAACACGCAGTAGGTTTTCAACATGGTTACACCACGAGACTTTTCCACCGACACATCTTACGCGATGTCGGTGGAAAAGTCCGGACCCACTTCAGCCGAGACATCGCGGCGGCGGCGCTACTCTCTGGGCATCGCCCTGGCCGCAGCTGCTCTGTGCGCGTGCGCCGGCCACCGGAAGGACCCGCTGGAAGCCGAGGAGGCTCGCCGGGCCCGGCTGGAGCTCCAGTCCGTCTTGGACATGGCCGCCTCCCGCAAGATCCCGCCCGTGGACTTCGAGTTCGACAAGGCCGCGCTGCTTCCCAGCTCAACCACGCTCCTCGACAAGGTCGCGGAGATCCTGATGCGCTATCAGTCGCTCAAGGTCATCGTGGAGGGCCACACCGACGACATCGGCTCCGACGAGTACAACGACTGGCTCTCGGCCGAGAGGGGGCGCGCGGTCAAGACCTACCTGACCTCCAAGGGCGTCTTCCCGGACTACGTCAAGGTCATCGGGTACGGCAAGCGCCGCCCCATCACGAGGGACGCCTCGGATAAAGGAAGGGCGCTCAACCGCAGGGTCGAGTTCGTCATCACCACCCGCGAGTGGGAAGCGGTCTACTGAAGGTTAGTCGGTCGAGCTTCTTGAAGGCGGTCAAGAACACCTCGACGGTGGCCTGTTGCGCCGTCATGCTATAAGTTTAACACGATTGACCCGGGAAATCAACTATCGACGCGCATTCGCTGAACGCCGAATTTGTTTGGTAGAATAAGGTATTACGAGCTCGTAGCTCAGCTGGCAGAGCACACGCCTTTTAAGCGTGGGGTCGTGGGTTCGAATCCCACCGGGCTCAAAGCCGCCCCCTTCGTCTAACGGCTAGGACACCACCCTTTCAAGGTGAAAACACGGGTTCGATTCCCGTAGGGGGCACTACTTCCCAGGCCTGCCCAGGTCGCCGAACATGGACTTGAGCCGCTCGTTGAGCGGCAGGTCCTTGCCGGAAGCGCGCTCGAGTTCCCAGGCGTCGAGCCATATCCCCGCGCACCTGGAGCAGCGGTCAACGGTGATGCGAGGGTTGCTGGGCGCGGGGACCTTGGCCAGGGCGACGGCGCACTTGGGGCAGTCCGCGGGCTTGGAATCCCGTGACGGATCGGCGGGCTTGGCTGGGACCCCGGCCGGGAAAGGAACCGCCGCGCCTGAATCGACGTAGCGGTCGACCTCGTCCTTGTCGAACCACACGCCGCCGCAGGAGGGGCAACGCTCGACCTCGAAGCTCCCCACGGTCTCCTTGGGACCTGGGGCGCTGCGGTCGCGGAAATGGATGCTCAAGCGCTCCAGCGGATGGGTCCGGCATTTCGGACAGTTCATGGCGCCCTCCTCGCGGCGGTCCCCTATTCTACCACGCAGGCGGACGCCAGGACAATTTGATATATTAGGCGCGCCGCCAATGCCCAAACCGCTGAAGATCGTCGTCTGCGGGGCCCTGGGAAGGATGGGATCGAGGGTCGCCGAGCTGGGAACCAGGGACAAACGCTTCCTCGTCGTGGCCAGGGTGGACAAGGACAATAGCTCCCGCCTGCCAGAAGCGCTCGCCCGCGCCGAGGTGGTGGTGGACTTCACCTCGGCCGAGGCGTCGGTGCAGATCGCGGCCGCGGCTGCCAAGGCCAAGGTCGCCGCCGTGATCGGGTCCACGGGCTTCAACTCCGTGCAGTCCGCGCAGATCAGGGCGTCGAGCCGCGCCATCGCGCTGCTCCTCTCTCCCAACATGAGCCCGGGGGTCAACCTCATGTTCCACCTGGCCGCCATCGCGGCCTCGGTCCTCGACACGTACGAGATCGGCATCGGCGAGACCCACCACAGCATGAAGAAAGACGCCCCATCGGGCACCGCCCTGGCTTTGGCGCGGCGGGTCCAGGAGGCGAGGAAATCCCCAGAGGAGGTGCCCATGGTGAGCCAGCGCCTCGGCGACGTCATCGGCGAGCACACGCTGACGCTGGCGGGCCCCCATGAGCGCATCGAGATCGTCCACCGGGCCCATTCCCGCGACCTCTTCGCACGGGGGGCTCTCGAGGCCGCCCTCTGGATCCGAGGACGGAAGCCCGGCCTTTACTGCATGCGGGACATGCTCGGGCTATGACGGCCGGACGGGACGGCGCAGGCCGAACTCAGGAATGGTGTTCTCGGCAGGCGCGCCGCCTAGGCTGGTTCCTCAGCGACGACGATCCGCTCGAGCCGCGCTACGACCCGGCGCACCTGGCCGGGACCCTCATCGTGTGCATGGCCGCGGCTGGAGGACTCTACTGGCTCTTGTGGACCCTGCTCGTCTTCGAGGGCGGCATCTTCCCCAAAATCGCCGCGGCCTCGGCCGTCCTGCTGACCGGCAAGACGCTCAGGGACTACGGGTATGAAGGCCGCCCCGAAGCCATGGGCGTCTTCGACGGCTGGACGAGCAACGTCGCGGCCCTCCTCCTCAGCCTCCTGCTCCTCGTCGCGCTCATGCGCCTCTACCGGGCCGGGGCGAAGCCGCGCCCATGACGCGCCGACCCGCGCCTCCGGCCTCGACCGCGCCCCGGCCCGCCAACTCCCATCCTGAGGGCGGTCGGGGCGCTCGGCCTCCGGCCTCGACCGCGGCCTGGCCGCCGCTCAACCCAGGGCTGGAGCGCCTCCCGCCCTACCTCTTCGTCGCGCTCGACCGCAAGAGAGCCGAGGCCCAGGCATCGGGGAGAGATGTCATCAACCTCGGCATCGGCGACCCGGACACCCCGACCCCGGAGTTCATCGTCTCGGAGATGTCCCGGGCCGTCCGCGACCCCCGCACCCACCGCTACCCCGACGGCCGAGGCTCGGTCGAGTTCCGTGAAGCCGTCGCCGACTTCATGTCCCGCAAGTACGGGGTCAAGCTCGACCCGGCCCGCGAGATCGTCGCTCTGATCGGTTCGAAGGAAGGCATCGGCCACCTGCCCCTGGCCCTGGCCGGGCGGGGATCGACCGTCTGCGTCCCCGACCCAGGCTACCCTGTGTATGCGGCGAGCGCGATCCTGGCAGGGGCCAAGCCCGTTGCCTACCCCTTGAGAGAGGACAACGGCTTCCTCCCTGATTTCACGGCACGACCCCTCTCAGGTCCCGCAAAGCGGGGCCTGATCTTCATGAACTACCCGAACAACCCCACCGGCGCGACAGCGCCGAAGAACCTCTTCGAAGAGGCCGTCCGATGGGCCGGACGGCGCGGGGCCTGGCTCGCCCACGACGCCGCCTACGCCGAGGCCTTCTTCGGCGGAGTGCGGCCCGCGAGCCTGCTGGCCGCCGCCGGCGCCATGGAGCGCGGCGTCGAGTTCCACTCCCTCTCCAAGACCTTCAGCATGGCCGGCTGGCGCGTGGGCTGGGCGGCCGGGAACCGGCGGGCCGTCGCCGCCCTGGCCCAGGTCAAGAGCAACCTGGACTCAGGGGTCTTCACGGCCGTCCAGCACGCTGCCGCGGTGGCCCTGCGCAAAGGCGACTCCGCGGCCGACGCCATGCGTAAGCTCGTCTCCAAGCGCCGGTCACGGTGCATCCCCCTGCTCGTTGATGCGGGCTGGGAGGTGTTCGAGAGCTCCGCGACCTTCTATCTGTGGTGCCGGACGCCCGGGGACATGCCCAGCGCGGTCTGCTCCGAGAGGCTGCTGGACCAGGCCGGGGTGCTCGCCACGCCCGGCTCGGGGTTCGGCCGCCGCGGCGAGGGCTGGATCCGGTTCGCGCTCACCGTAGGCGAGGAGCGGCTCGTCGAGGCCATGACGAGGGTCGCCCGGATCCGATGGTGAAGCCGCGAGATTGAAGGCTTCCCGATAATCTGTTAGGATGCTGTCGTGAAGGACAAGGTCACCGCCACCAAGCTCGCGGAACTCAAGCGCAAGGGAGTCAAGATCGCGGCCCTGACGGCCTACGACTGCCAGACATCCCAGCTCCTGGAGGAGGCGGGCGTTGACGTCATCCTCGTGGGCGACTCCGTGGGCATGGTCAAGCTCGGCTACGAGAACACCATCCCGGTCACGCTCGACGAGATCCTCCACCACGTCAAGGCCGTCCGCAGGGGCCTGGGGCTCGGGGCCAGACGGCGGCCGCTCCTCGCGGCCGACATGCCTTACCTCACGTACGAGCTGAGCGCGGCCGAAGCGGCCCGCAACGCGGGCAGGCTGGTCAAGGAAGGCGGCGCCGAAGCCGTGAAGCTCGAAGGCGGCATGGAAGTCGCGCCGGTCGTCAAAGAGCTGCTCCGCGTCCACGTGCCGGTCATGGGCCACCTGGGGCTCACCCCCCAAGCGGTCCACCGCCTCGGCGGCTTCAAGGTCCAGGGCCGCAAGGCCGAGGACGCCGAGAAGATGGTCACCGACGCCAAGGTGCTCGAGGCGGCCGGCATCTTCGCCCTCGTCCTCGAGTGCGTCCCTCCCGACTTAGCAAGGGAGATCACCCACAAGCTCTCCATCCCCACCATCGGTATCGGGGCCGGCCCGCACTGCGACGGCCAGATACTGGTCACGGACGACATGCTCGGCCTGACGGGGGGCGCCCCGTACTCCTTCGTCAAGCGGTATTGCGACCTGCGCTCCATGGCGGCCCAAGCCCTCGGCCAATACTGCCGTGAAGTCCGCGACGGCTCCTTCCCTGCCACATGATGGCGCCAGTCTTCAAGTTGTTGCGTTATTCCGACAACTTTTTGCGATATTCCTGGAATAACGCAACAACTTGAAGACTGGCGCCATGATGATCCTCGCCATCGTCCTGCTCATCGCCGCCGCCATCGGAGCCGGCTATTGGGGCGCGGGCATCATCCTGTACCCGCCCAAGAAGGCTCCCTTGGAGACCTTCCCCGAGGTCTACGGCCTGCCGTACGAGAAGGTCTCCTTCAGGACCTCCGACGACCTGACCCTCAGGGGCTGGTTCATCCCCTCCCGGACCGGAGAGGAGCGCACCCTCATCATGTGCCACGGCTGGGGCGACAACAAAGGGTATCTCCTCGAGCGGACCAGCTTCCTCGCCCAGACGGCCGGCTTCAACCTGCTGTACTTCGACAACCGCTCGCACGGGGAGAGCGATGGCCGCCTCACCACCATCGGCTGCCTCGAGACCATCGATTTCGAGGCCGCCATCGGCTTCCTCAAGGAGAACCGGCCCTCGTCCCTTCAGAGGCTCGGCGTGTTCGGCATGTCCATGGGCGCGGCGGTCGCCATCCTCTCAATGCCGAAGCACCCGGAGATCAAGGCGGCGGTCTTCGAGAGCCCTTTCCCCGACTACCCGAAGGTCGTCCGGCGCTGGGCCTGGAACAACATGCGCGTGCCATATTTCCCGATGATCCTGCTGACCCTCTTCATGCTGCGCTTGCGGGTGGGAATCCCCGAGGTGGACGACTACAGCCCGATCTCCTTCATCCGCCGCATCGCGCCGCGGCCGATCTTCATCGTCGGCGGCTCCGAGGACCTTCTGATGCCGCCGGAGGACGTCCTCTCCCTCTACGAGGCCGCGGACCAGCCGAAGTGCCTCTGGATCGTCCCCGGCGCCGCGCACGGCGAATGCCGCGCGAGAGCGCAGACGGAGTATGAGGAGAGGGTGGCCACTTTCTTCCGGACCCATCTATGAAGATCATCAAGACGCCGACGGCGATGTCAGACCTCGCCTCCTCATGGAGGAGGCGAGGTCTGACGATCGGATTCGTCCCCACCATGGGAGCGCTCCACCAAGGCCATGCCTCCCTCATCCGCCGGGCCCGGGCCGAGAACGACCGGGTGACGGCGTCGGTCTTCGTCAACCCGGCGCAGTTCGGTCCCAAGGAAGACTTCCTCCGCTACCCCCGCCCATTCGCCGCCGACTGCGCCCTAGCCGCTCAGGAAGGGGCGGATGCCGTGTTCCATCCTGAGCCCGCCGACGTCTATCCCCGCGGATCATCGACATTCGTCGAGGTCGCGGGGCTCTCCGGCCTCCTGTGCGGAGCCTTCCGGCCGGGGCATTTCCGGGGCGTGGCGACCGTGGTACTCAAGCTCCTCAACATCGTCCAGCCGGACCGGGCGTATTTCGGCGAGAAGGACTACCAGCAGCTCGTCGTCATCAAGAGTATGGCGCGGGACCTGGCCCTGCCGGTGCGCGTCGTCGGCTGCCCCACGGTCCGGGAATCCGACGGATTGGCGATGTCGAGTCGCAACGCGTACCTTTCCCCTGCCCAACGCCTCTGGGCGCCCCGTCTCCATGAAGCCCTGGCCTGGGGAGCGCGGTCGTCCCGCGTCTCCCTGGTCGCGGCCGTGCGAAAGCGCATCCTCGGAATCCCGGGAGCCTCCATCGACTATGTCAGTCTGGTCGACCCTGACACCCTCGCCCCGGCGCCTGCGCCGAAGGCGCAGGCCGTCCGACGGGGCTTAAGGCTCCTGGCGGCCGTACGCATCGGCAGGGCCAGGCTAATTGACAATGTTATCGTGTCTTGATAAGCTGTCGGCATGACGAGCAAGAAACGAAGGCAGTTCTGGATCGACCCTCCGGTGCAGGCGCACATGCTCCTGACCGTGCTGGTCCTGGTCACCGCCAGCGTCCTGCTCGTTTCATACAGCATGGCCAGGGGCCTGGAAGCCGCCTTCAGCCAATCCGGGCAGCTGTTCCATCCCATGGGCTGGTGCGCTCAGAAACTGCGCCTGCCGATGGCGCTCAGCATGGCGGTCGCGATACTCGCCAGCGGCCTGGTCGCGCTGGTCTGGTCCCACCGCTTCGCCGGACCCCTGCGCGTCTTGGCCGCGGCCATCGAGCGGCTCAAAGACGGGGACTTCAGCGTGGGCGTGCGCGTCAGGGACAACGACACGCTCAAGGAGATCGTGGACGAGTTCTCGCAAATGCAGCAGGCCCTGGCCGCCAAGATCGCCTCGGCCCGCGGCAAGGCCGCGATCCTCGGCGGGAGGCTCGCCGAGCTTGCCGCCGAGCTCCCAGAGGGCCACCCCGCGCGTCCGCAACTTGAGACGATCTCAAGGGAGATCAAGGAGATCTGGACCGAATACCGCCTATGACCAAAGGAATCCTATTGTTGATCGCGGCCTGCGTGGCCGTCACGGCCCATGCCGGACCCCAGCGCGGCCGCATCGGCGGCTCCAAGGCGCCGGCCGGAGAGACCCAGCCGAGCCACGCCGCCTTAAGCCCCGAGAGAGAGGCGGCGCAGTGGGCGGAGCATGCGCTCGGGCCCGATGCCTTCGAGATCCTCAGGGACAAGCGCTACCTCATCCTCCAGGACGGCGAAGCCGGGCCGCGGCTCCAAGACGCCCAGTGGGACGCCCTGCGCGAGTTATCGAGGCTGAGCATGGTCGCCGTCGAGTTCGCGGAAGCCTACCGGCGGTTCGCGGCCGGCAATCCGGCGGCCCCGGCCGGCGACGCCCTGCCCTTCGCCCCTCTGCGGGGGCTCCCCAGCAGCGGCCTGATGACCGCGCACCTGCACGCCGCGGCCGAGATCATGGCCGCGGCGCACGATGAGTACAGCGCTCTCGACCCCAAGGCCCTGGCCGGGGAGCCGCAGGCCACGCTCTTCGAGACCCCCTGGGGAGCGGCCTTCGCCTCGCGGACCCGGGCCGACCTCAAAGCCGACCCCAGCGGCCTGGCCGATGCGTTCTTCGACGGCTGCTTCGCCTCGGTCCCCGCCGACGCAGGCGCGGCGGCCCATTTCAAGAAGCACGTCTCGGCCGTCTTCCAGAAGGATGTGGGCCCGTCCCTCGACGCCGACATCAGGAACGCGAGCCTTTCCGGAGACCTTCGGACCTGGCTCCAACGATACCTCCTGGACCAGCGGCGGCTGAACTCCCTGAAGCGCTACCATTCCGCCGTAGAGAAGCTCGACGCCAAGCACGGTCTCGTCCGCCAGGCCGCGGAGCTCGAGACCGCGGCCAAGGCGTTGGCCGCCGCCCCCGAATTCGTGGGACGCCTGCGCGGGAAGCTCTCTCGCCTGGCGCCGGCGGCGCAATCCCCTAAGGCGCATTTGACCTCGGCGGGGCTCCACCTCCATCAGCCCGTCAAGTTGGAGCGCTATGAGCGGGGCGATACCGTCGTGCTCACCGGCGGGTACTGGGTGGACGGGCTCGCCGACGGCGAGGCCGCCGAGATCGAGGAGACCTCCTTCGCCGACTACGGCAGCGAGGGGCTGGGCTTCCTGGAGACCCGCAGGGTGCGCCGCCGCAACGGCGGGCTCTACGAGATCCGCAGGGAGCTCCCCCTGTCCGACGCCCGCAGCTTCACCTTCCGCACCGTCGTCAGCGGCACGGAGGCGAACGCCCTGGCCGAGAAGGCCGCGGTCCCCGTCTCGGAGGCCTTCGACCGCTCCTTGGCCGCCCTGGCCGCGGCGGATTCCTTGGCCCTCGACTGCCGCTTCAAGGAGGCCGAAGACGCCTATGCGGCCTTCGCCGAGATGCTCGCCGAGTCGGCGAAGGTCAAGAGGCAGTACGCGGGCGTCGTGGCCGAAGCCCGTAAGCGCCGCCAAGAGGCGGCCAAGAACCTGGCGGCCGCGACCAAGGTCGAGGAGGCCATCTCCGCCTCCCGGGGGGACCTCTCCGCCGAGAAGTGCGACTACCGGACGACCCGGACCGAGGAAGCCATCAGATCGCTCGCGTCCCTGCCTGCCGGGTGCGACCGCTACGTTTCCGATCTCAGATCCCAGCTCCTGACGATAAGCAAGCGCCGCGCCGACCAGGCCGCGTTCCATCAGACAGCGGCGAAGGCGAGGGAGATGGAGGATTCCTGCCAACTCTCCTCGGCCGCGGACGGCATGGCCCACGCCTTGGCGATCCTCGACGCGAACCCGTCGCTGCGGTGCGGAGCCGCCGAGGAGACCGCCCGGAAGCTCGAGGCGGACCTTCCATCCGCCCGCCTCGCCGCTTTCTGGGAAGAGACCCTCGCCAAGAGCGTCGCTGACGGGGAGAATCCCCCCCAGCCGGGGAAAGACCCCGCGGCGGCCTCCCTGCGCATCGTCAACGCCGCCCTGGCGCGCGTCCCGACGCTGGCGTCCTCGCATTGCTTCTCGCGCGAGAGGGAGAGTCTGCTGAGGGTCGCCGATTCATCCGGGAAATCCTTGCTGGTCCCGGAGGACGGGGCGGTCGGCCGTCTCCTTCCGAACGACGACAAGCTGGTGGCGACCTCGGCCGCCGTGGCCGAGGAAGTCCGCAAGATCGAGGCGGCCCGAGAATCGCTCCAGCACAAGAAAGAACAGCTCGAGCTCCCGGCCGCGGAGACGCCCCCGGCCCCCGGCCCCAAGCCCCAGGAGGTCAAGCCCAAGTCGGTCGAGCCCCCTAGAGCCGCCCCCAAGAAGCCGGTCCGACGCGCCGTGAACAGAAAGGTGATCCCATGAACTCCCTGCTGAAATCATCCCTCGCCCCCTTGCTGGTCGCCGCATTGGCCGCCTCCGCCGGCGCCGGTCAGCCCCCCTCCGGGAAGGCCAAGTCCGAGAAGGCTCAACAGGCCGCTCCTAAGCGGGCCAAGGCCAAGCCGGCCCCTCGCCCGGCCATCAAGGTCGCGGCGCCGGACCAGGACCGGCCCAAGGACAAGGAAACGGCCCGCGTCGTTCCTCCAGCTACCGCCCGAAAGCCGCAAGCCGATGAAGGCTTGGCCCCCTTGGGCGCGCTCACGGTCGAGGAGCCGCAGGGGTCGGGGCTCCTTACCATGGCCGTGGTCCCAGGTTCCGAGGCTGAGTCCATGGGCCTGGCCGCCGGCGACAAGCTGACGCATCTCGGCCCCTTGCCGGTCCGGACGAGGGCGGAGGCCCAGGAACGGATGCGCGGGCTACCGACCGAAGGAAGGCTTTCCGCAGTCGTCATCCGCGGCCTGGTCACCCAGATACTGGCCGGCAAACCACAGCCGGCCGCCCCGCCGGCCACCCGCGGGCCCGACGAGATCTCCGCCCATGAGGTCCTGCTGAAGGAAGGTCGGCTGGCATCGGTCCAGTCCGACGCAGAGGCGGCGGTCCGCAACGCCCCGCCGCAGGAATTCAGGCTCGCCGCCGGCCAGACGCTCTGGATCCGCTTCTCCAAGGGCGTCGCTGCGAACGCCGGGCCCGGCGACATCGTCCAGGGGGAAGCCACGACCGCGATCTGCACGGACCAGTCGCTGGACTTCCTTTCCCTTCCGCCGAAGACCGTGTTCTGGGCCAAGGTGCTCGACGCCGCCGGCCCGGCGCAGACGGCCAATCTGCGCCTGTTCTTCTTCAAGATGAAGCTCAACGGCGGCAGCTTCTACCCCATCGCGGCTCGCGTCGCGGACATCTCCGGCGACTCCCGGCTCGTCAGGGTCACGCCCGGGGGCACCATCGTCCTGGCCCCGGGCCAGACCGTGCATTCGGACATGAAGGTCAAGATCGAGCTCCTCGAGCCCGTGACCCTGGTCGAGCCCCCTGGATTCTACTCGACCGGCGTGGGCCTCTGGATCAAGTCCCGCGAGGACGGCCCGGGTTTCAGGATATCCCACATCATCCCGGGACGCGCGGCCGAAGCCGCGGGGCTCCAGCCGGGCGACGTCATCATGAGCATCGACGGCGCCAAGGCCTCGGCGTTCGACTTCGCCTCCGCGGTGTCGGCCATCTACGGCCGCCAGGAATCCGAGGTCAAGCTCGGCGTGGTGCGCTCGGCGGATCTCGGGCTCCCCAAGGCCAAGGTGGAGACCCTCTCCCTCAAGAGGGGAGTGATCCTTGCTTCGGGGAACCCCGAGGTCCTGCCTCCGCCGTACGCGGAGAAAGCGGGCCATCGACGCTGACAAGTCAACGTCCGTCGCCCAGCTTCTCAAGGAGTTCCCTGGCCTCTTTGAGGTTGTCCTCGAACTCGGCCGGGTCCTGGGGGGTCTTCACCTCGAAGATCCGGTTGAGCACCGCGGCGGCCTTCTCATCCTCTCCCAAATCCCTGTAGGCCTCGGCCAGCGCGGCGTACGACGCCGTGTAGTCGGGCGCCAGCTTGAACGCGAGCTCAAGCTCCGCCAACGACTTCTTCTTGCTGCCCCCCACGAACCTAGGCAGCTCCCGGTACATCTCCCCGAGGACATGATGCGCCCCGCCGTGGTTGTAGTCGAGCTTGAGGACCGCCTCCATCTCCCGCCGCATGACGCCGACCAGGGAGAGCGACTTGAAGATGCCCCGCAGCTGGCCCTGCCGGCCCACGGCCACGCCGAGCCAGTAGTGCGCCTCGGGGTTGGAGGGATCGAGGCCGACCGCCTTCTCCAGCAGTCCCTGGGCGCGCTCGAACGCCGCGAGCCTCTCCTTCTTCTGCTTCCTCTCCCCGACCCTCACGACCGAGCGCCCGAGCCGCCACAGGAGGGCGGGATCATCCGGCCGGGCCGCGAGGAGCGCCTCCATCGCTTCGACGCTCTCGTCGAGGTTCCTGCCTTGGTGCCGGTAGAAATACCGCCGGTCGATGCCGCTCAGGACCGCGGTGGAGACGGCCGAAGTCCCGTCGGCTGCCGTCGCCAGGACAGGGGACGCGATTATTGCCGTCAGAACCCCCCCCGCCAAGAGAAGCCGCGCCGAAAACATCGAGCACTATCATACCACACCTCCCCTTGACAGAATAGAAAATATTATGTACAGTATGTCTGTACAGATTCATGGAGGCCCCATGCCGACGGAAACCACCTACACCCATGCCCGCGCCCACTTCGCCTCTCTCTGCAACGATGTAGCCTCAACGCGGGAGGCCATCATCATTCATCGCCGCAAAGCCGAGGACGTGGCGCTGGTAGCGGCGGCGGAGCTGCGCAGCCTGATGGAGACCGCGCACCTTCTGCGGTCCCCGAAAAACGCGCGGCGGCTGATCGGGGCCCTGGCCCGAGCGCAAAAGGGCCGCGCTCCGGCGGGGTCGCTTGCGAAGCTGCGGCGCGAAATCGGGCTTGACCGGAAGGGTTAAGGCAGTCCTTCGATGGCCCGCCTTGCCGTCTTTCATCCGGAATTTCGGGAGGACCTGCGCTATTGGGTCGAAGTCAATCGAAAAGTCGCCTTGCGAGCCTTGGATATCATCGAGGCGGCGATGCGCGATCCTTTCGGCGGCATCGGCAAGCCCGAGCCTCTCAAGTATCTCGCGGCGGGCGCCTGGTCGCGCCGCCTGACGGAGGAGCACCGGATCATCTATCTAATCAGCGCCGATCGAATCGACTTCCTGCAGGCGCGCTACCACTACTGAGACTCTTTAAGGCAGTAAGGTCCTGAATAACGGCTATCTTTCATGAGTCCCCGACGAGACGATTCGTCAAAAGTGTTGCAAGACTGGTCAGATCAGCGGCTTGGCCCGGCAAGCCTTCATTTGGATTTTCCGCCACAAGTCCTGGCGGGGATATCTGGCTCCCCGAGAGCCCGCTTGAGCGCAGCCTCCCCTCCGAGGAGCCGGCCCTCTCCTTCGTGGAGTTCAGCCTGCGCGCGCCGAAAGCCAGGGAGGTCCGGCTGGCCGGCGATTTCACCCAGTGGGAAAGGTCCGCCATCGCCATGCGCGAGCGCCCCGGCGGGCTCTGGGAGGTCCTGGTCCCCCTCCCGCCGGGCCGCTACCAGTACCGGTTCCTCGTGGACGGCGTCCCCATGCTCGACCCCAAGAACCAGGACATGGATGAGACGCAGCTGCGCTCCGCGTCGGTGCGGGTCGTGAGATGACGGCCCGCTGGCCCATCCTGATCCTCGCCTTGCTGGCGTGGGACGCCCTGGCGGCCGCGCCTTCCCACGCATTCCTCTGGTTCGGGAAGCGCGAGCGGGCCGGGCTCCTCTGGATCCCTTCGGAGACGTTCTCCGATTGGGAAGGCCTGGCCGGGGCCCTGCGCCGCCACAAGAAGCTGTCCTTCACGGCGGCCCTGACCCCCGCCATGGCCACCGTCGAGTCCCGAGCCGGCCTTCAGCCGCTCGTCGCCGAAGGGCGCCTCGAG
>JACQWX010000037.1 GCA_016209035.1 Elusimicrobiota bacterium
TAAGGGGGTCGCAGAGACACGGGCAGGTAAGGCTTCACGTCCTCGCCTGCCTCCTCCCAATCCTGGAGGCGCCGAGCATGGGGGACTATTGTCCCTCGTGATCAAGGCCGCCGGCTATCTTGCGGCGGGGAAGTTCTGAAGGGGCGAGAGCGCCGACAGCCAGCCCCGTCACGCCCAGCACGCGCAAGACATCAGCGGCCCGCAGCGCTACTGCCTTCGGTTGGCGGCCTTCCCGTTGATCAGGATCGCCCGGGAGAGCATGTCGTGGACCCCGCCGACCTCGATCTCCTCCTTGTGGTGCTCCATCAGCTGGGTCAGCTGGCGCTTGCAGTTGGAGCAGGCCGCGGCCACGTACTTGGCGCCGGTCGCGCGGACCTGCTCGAGCTTCTTGACGCCCGAGACCGTCATGCGGAACTCCTTGATGCTGTCCATGGCGGAAAGCCCGGCGCCGCCGCCGCAGCACCAGTTCTCGGCCCGGTTGGGGTACATCTCCCGGAAGTCCGCGCACGAGGCCTTGAGAATCTCCCGGGGCTCCTCCACGATGCCGCAGGAGCGGCCGAAGTTGCACGGGTCGTGGTAGGTGACGGGCTGGGGGTTCTTGCTCTTGTCGAATTGGAGCCTGCCCTGCCTGATGCGGTCGGCCGTCCACTGCATGCAGTTGATCACCTTGAACGGCAGGTCTCCCCACCACTTGGACTTCTCCATCATCATCTTCATGATGCGATAGGCGTGCCCGCACTCGCCCATGAACATGTACTTCACGCCGATGCGCTTGGCCTCCTCGACGTACGGCTTGTTGTCCGCCTTCATGTGGGCGTCGTTGCCGGTGAAGAGCCCGTAGTTCGCCCCGTCGAAGAGCCGCGAGCACATGGTCCACTTGTCAGCCATCCCCAGCACATGGAAGACCTTGGCGATGCCCATGGTGGCTTCAGGGTTGACCAGGACGTCCCCGGAGGGGGGGACGTAGAAGTAGTCCACGCCAGTCTTGTCCACGGGGATCCTGATGTCCACGCCGTGCTCGTCCTTCATCTCCTCCTCGAGGAACTTGACGGCTTCCTTGAACGCCTCGGGAGACGCGTTGTCCGTGTTGCCGGTCGCCAGGGAGACCTTGACGACCGTCTTCATGGTGGGCGGAGTGAGCCCCACCTGGTCAGCCATGGCCCGGCCCTTGCGGGTCAGCACCGAGTTGTCGATGCCGAATGGGCAGAAGGTCGCGCAGCGCCGGCACCCCGTGCACTCGTAGAACATCTCGACCCACTCGTCCATGTCCCTGGGATCGAAGTCGACGGCGCCCGCCAGGCCCCCGAGGAGCCTGCCCGAGGCCGTGCAGTGCTTCTTGTAGATGCGCCTGATCAGGTCCGACCGCGCGGCCGGGTTGAAGCGCTTGTCGGGCTTGCCGTAGTAGACCGGGCAGACGGACGCGCAGGTTCCGCACTTGGCGCACATCTCCATGTACATCTGCATCGCGCGCGGGCCCTTGTCGATGGCCGTGATGGCCGCGATCATGGACTTCTTGATCTCCTCGTCCGTCGGCCTGCCGTCGGCCTTCTTGCTCGCGTCGGGTCCGGGCTTCGGGGGAGCGCTCTCGGCCGGGCCCGCCGTCTTCTGGTTCAAGGTCTTGTCGGGCATTTCGTCCTCCTAGTTCTTGCGGATCAATTGGTGCGTGAAGAAGATCCCGCCGAAGTGCAGCAGCTTGGAAAAAGGGATCATCAGGATCAGCATGAACGCCAGCAGCATGTGGACGACGAAGGCGCCGTTCTCCAGCGCCTTCGCCTGCGCCGGCCCGGAGAAGGTGGCGACGGCCGCGAAGAACTCCCGGGTCAGGGCCAGGTCGAAGTGCTCCGAGCCGAACCGCATCATGTTCCCCGTGATGATGACCGCGGCGATGAGCGCGAGGATGAGATAGTCCGCGGGGCCCGTGATCTCGGCCACCCTCGGGATGGCGAATCTGCGGGCCAGCAGCAGGACCGTCGCGATCAGGATCACGACGCCGGCGGCCCCGCCCGCGCCGCTCGACATCGCCTGGATGGCGCCCTCGCTCATCCCGGCCGTCCGCAGGAGCGCGTCGGGCGCGCCGCTCAGGACCCGGAAATGCCCGATGAAGACGAGCAGGAGCACCGCATGGAACGCCCACGCGAAGGCCCAAAGGACCTTGTCCCCCTGGAAGAGGCTCTTGAAAAAGACCGCCTCTTGCGCGGTGTTGATGCAGTTGGCCTGGCCGTCCGCGCAGGCCGGGAACAGGGTCATCGCCGGCGAAGCCAGGCTCATCCAGGCGCGGATCTTGTAGGCCAGCGCAGCCACGAACACGACGGGCACGACGTACGGGAGTATGCCTCCCACCAGCAGCTTCATGACAGCCATGATCCTCTTGGTCTCCTTTTGTTGGTTCTGCGGTCCGCCCCAGTCCCCGGCCTCAAGCGCACCCGGGGGGTCGCGGGAGGCCGGCCAGCCGGTAGGCCCCCTTCACCATGCCGCACGGGAAGAGCCGGCAGATGTCCGCGCGCTTGAGTCCCGTCTCCTTGTGCACCTTCACGACTGACGGGCCGGTGCCGTAGGTCTTGTAGTACCACTGCGTGTACTCGATGACCCTCCAATGGTCCTCCGTCAGAGGGCCGATGTTGTGCTCGCGCGCGAGCTCTTCGGCCTTCGCCCGGTCCCACTCCGACATCGTCTTGAGGAAGCCGTCGTTATCGAGGCCGGAACCCGCAGCTTGATTCGTCTTTTCCATAGGTCCTCTCTGTCCCACTGTGTCCGAATCCGGGATGCCCGTCGCATTCCGCGTCCGCGGACTCGACCGGGAAACTCCTGATCACCGAAACGATGTCCTCCGGGTCGAACGGCTTCTCGATCACGGCGGCCGCGGAGCTCTCTCCCGGCGCATTGCCGCCCTTGCCCTTGGCCAAGATGAGGATGACCTTGAGGCCCGGCACCCGATCGTCCTTCGAAAGGTAGTCCAGGAGGCCGCCCTCCCCCGGCGCCGCGACGTCCCGGTCGACCAGGGCGAAGGCGGGGAGGAATGTCTGGACCGCGGCCGAAGCCTCATAGGAGTTGCGCGCGAACCTCAGAGACAAACCCTCGCAGCGGCGACCTTTGAGGCGCGCGACGAGGCCCTGGTCCGCGGTGACGACGAGCACGTTCGTGTCGAGCCCGCGCACTCGCCGGTAGTAGACGCAGTCGTCGCAGGAGGTCTGGCAGAACCGTCTGGCGTGCCCGAGTCCGGAGCCCATGGAGGCCATCTGGAAGCACCATGCCGCCCGCACCCGGTACACGACGCAGGACTTGCATTCCTCGCGGACGGTCCCTTTGTCGCTGAGGTACTCCCAGCAGCGCATGTGGGCTGGCAATTGAGTATCCGGCGAGGCACCAAGCCCAGGAGACGCCCGTCCCGCGGTGCGCAGCGGCTCGATATCCTCGATCCGGATGCGGTAGTGGCCCCCGGCTGTTCGGACGCCTTGGAGCTTCCCTTTCTGGATCCATTTGAGGATGGTGTCGGGCGTGACGGAACAGAGCTTGGCTGCTTGTCCGGTGGTCAGCCAATTCGACTCTTTTCGAGCCATTGATATGAATGGTGTATGGCTTTTATGGGGCGGATGATGTCATCCACCATCAGATGCAGAGTTTACATAATCCAACATTGGCTGTCAATGCCTTGAAACGCTAAAATCCATATGTCAGGCATCTTGCTGCTGTTCATGTTCGGCGTTGGCCGGTATGACAAGAGACTGCCGGTCCAGTCTCAAGTGATGACTTGACTGTTCAAATCATATCATGTATCATGTGTTGTATCGAAATTATCTGTTCTGGACCATTAATTGGCGTATTGCCAAGGCAGAATTATGGAATCAGACCTTTTGACGACAGGCCATGTTGCCAAGCTCTGCGGCGTGACTGCGGACACGGTCCTCAAATGGATCAAGAAGGGGAGGCTGGCGGCCGGCAGGACCGCTGGAGGGCACTACAGGGTGTCCAGGGAAGCGTGCGATGCGCTAAGGGCAGAGCACGGCTGCCGGGCTCCGGCCCCGGTTAGGGCGGGCTCGAGTCGCGTCCCGATGAGATGCTGGGAGTTCTTCAGCCGGCAGGGCGCGCCGGCCGAGACCTGCACGCAGTGCTTCGTGTACCGGGCCCGGGCGGAACGGTGCTACGAAGTGGCGGACCTGGGCAGCACGGTCGGGCATCAGCGCCGCCATTGCCAGACTTCCTGCGAGAACTGCGCTTTCTACCGAGCCTGCCAGGGCATGGCGGCCGCGGTGCTCGTCATCACGCGGGACGAGCCCCTCATCGAGCGGCTCGAGGATGAGGCAGACCCGAACAAGCTCAACCTCCGTTTCGCCCGCTCCGGATACGAATGCTCGACCATGATCGACTCCCTCCGGCCCGCCGTGGTCGTGCTGGACGGCGCCCTGCCCGAGGCGCGGCGATGCGGCAGGCCCCGCGGCGGTAGCCTTCCGGGAAGAGGCTTCTGAGCTCCTCAAGCTCCAGCTCGTTGGCCTTGCAGGTCTCGTGGACGGTCGGGATGTTGCCGGTGTCCCGGTAGCAGTCGCGCAGGTATCGGATGACCGCCCAATGCCTGGTCGTGAGGCCCTCGGGCAGGCCCCAGCCGCCGGCCATGATCTCGGCGAAGCGCTCGTTCCACTTGCCGAAATCCCGGAGGAACCCCGTTGGGGTGAGCTCGTGCTCGGCTTTGAGCGCCGGGCAGGACTCGTAGGTCAGCCAGATGTTGGTGTCGTACATGAACTGATAGTTGATGCCCGCGATCTTGCAGGCGCCCCGATGATACCCGGTCGGGAAGAGCTGCCTGAGCCGGCCCAGCCGGATCTTGTTGTCCGCGCAGGCCGTCACCACGACGGGGACCGTCTCCTCCTTAAGGAACTTCTCGCGGAGGTAGCGGATGAAGCTCCAGTGCTCCTCGGTCAGGCCTCCATGGATGCCGAGCCTTTTCGCCATGCCGTCGGCGAAGGACTCGTCCCACTGCTCCGGCGGGTCGAGGAAGCCGTAGGCGTCCAGCGCGTAGGACTTCTTGCCGTCGAAGGAGACGGTCTCGCGAGCCTCGCGGCCTGCCATGGCGCCTCGTTCAGGACTCGACCGGGACGTCCTCGTGCGCGAGCTCCAGGATTTTGCGCACGTTGGTCAGGAGCTTCGCCTCGTCCACCGGCTTGTCGAGGTAGCCCTCCGGGGGCCGGACGGTCCGGTCGTAGATGAGCTTCCTGAGCTCGGGCCTGCCCGTGATGACGCAGACCTTGATGGCCTCGGTCTCGGGGTTCTTGCGAAGCTCGCAGAGCACCTCGCCGCCGTCCTTGCCCGGCATGGAGATGTCGAGCGTGATAAGGTCGGGCTTCTCTTTCCTGGCCGCCTTGAGGACCTCGTTGGGGTCCGAGACCGGGATGGTCCTGGCCCCATGGTCCGCCAGCAAGGCGCTGAAGAACGTGAGGGCGTCGGGCTCGTCGTCGACCACCATGATGGTCCTGCCGGCCAGCGCCAGGACCTTCCCGGCGGCGGGCGCGGCGACCTTGGCCGGGATGACCAGGGCCTCGGCCACGAGGTTGACGAGCTGGGTCACCTTCATGTCGAGCTTGTAGTGCTTGATGAGGTCGCTCAGGCCGTCCACGCAGTTGTGGCACGAGGTCACGACCACGGTCGCGCCCGTGGCCTTGAGCTGCTCGGCCTTGATCTTGGCGGACTTGAGGCGCCGGGGCGTGTACTCCGACATGGACATGGCGCCGCCGCCGCCAGTGCAGCAGTAGTTCTCGGCGCGGTTGGGGTGCATCTCGCGAAAGTCCGGCGCCACGAGGTTCAGGAGCTCCCGCGGCTCCTCGGTCAGGCCGCAGCTTCTGGCGTTGTTGCAGGAGTCGTGGAAGGTATAGCTCTCCTTGTTCTTGGCCTTGTCCACCTTGATCCTGCCTTCCTTGATGTAGCGCAGCATGGTGATGACCGAGCTCTCCATGTCGACCGGGAAGGACTGGCCCGCCCAGTTCTGCGCCTCGCACCGGGTGGACCGGTAGCCGTGGCCGCACTCGGAGATGACGAGTTTGCGCCCTTTGAGCTCCATGACCTTCTCGAACAGGCGCCGGCCGGCGGCCCCGCCCAGGTCGTCGTCGCCGGAGAAGAGCCCGAAGTTGGTCATGTCCCAGCACTCGCTGGGCATGCACCAGTTCTCCCGGGCCGCCCAGAAGATCTTGGCCGCGTCCGAGATGGAGCGGGGGTCGTATTTCACCTCGCGGGGGTTGATGGAGTAGACCACGGCCGCGTTCTTCACGTCGATGGGGATGCGCGCACCGGCGTCGCCGAGTTCGCCCGAGAGCTCGTCCGACATCCATTCGAGCGTCTCGATGTAGTCCTCCTTGAGGACCCCCATCTGGTTGCCGATCTCCCACTGGTCCTTGCTGACCACGGCGACCCCCTCCGGCATGACGCCGACATGGACGAGCAGGCCTCGCAGGGTCCGGTTGGCGGAGGCGAAGTCCACGCCCATGGGGCAGTTGAAGGTGCAGCGCCGGCAGTTGGTGCACTTGCCGAAGGCGATGTCCTTCAAGTCCTCGAGCTCAGAATCGGTGAAGACGCTCTTGGCCGAGACCCACCAGGGGAAGACCCGGCCGGTCCAGTCGATGTGCCGCTTGAAGATCTTCCTGAGCTGGTCGGCCTTGTGGGCCGGAGCGAAGGTGGGGTCTTCCGGGTTGGAGAGCATGTAATGGCAACTCTGTGTGCACATGCCGCAGTGCACGCAGCCGACCAGCGAGCCTACGATCTGGCGGGAGAGCTTCTTGGGCAGCCTCTCGAGGAATTTCTTCGCCTTGTGGGACCTTGTCGCGTCGCTCATATCGTCATTCCTTATGCTGTGGGGCTATCTCGGGTGGACGGGTTGGCGCATGGGGAACACGCCGCGGTGTCCCATGGTGCGGCCGAGCCAGAACCGGGTGAACGGGTAGTACAGGTAGTGCGAAATCTTGCTGAACGGGACGTAGACCAGGAAGAACGCGGTCAGGAAGAAGAAGGTCAGGAGGACCCCCTCGCCGCCGCCGCGGTCGTTGGGCGCCGCGAGGAAGGCGAACGGGAACCACACCGTGAGGAGCGCCAGGGAGAAGTAGTCGTCGGGCGTGCTGATCAGGCGCATGACGGGGACGGCGATCCGGCGGATCATCCGGCCGACGCCGATGACGAACGCCGCGGCGGTGAACCCCTGGATCGCCTTGACCACCGGGGGAAGCTCTAGGAGCCCCGGCAAGTAGGGGATGATGAAGGAAAGGGTGATGGCGCACGCCACCCCCAGGTGGAAGACCGCGAACTGCAGGTAGAAGAAGGGGCTGTTGCGGGTGCTCTCCATGGCCCAGGGCATGGCGATGTTGGCCAGGGAATAGTACTTGCCGCTCTCGGGGTCAACCACGCCCCGGCCGGTCGGGGCCTGCTTGTCGCGGGCGTCCTTGAAGCTGAGCAGCCACCGTATACGGAAGGCGTAGACGACGGCCATGCAGAGCAGGGCCGCCTCCTGCAGTCTGTGTTGGGCGAAATGAAGCAGGGCGCTCTCACTCATGACTTTCTCTCCCTCAGAAGCTAGGTTACAGGCTCTTGAACGCCTCTTCGAACGGCGTCTGCTCGCGCGAGTCCTTCACCACGATGCTGACCTCCCTCAAGGCCGTGGGGCCCTCGAGGTGCCTGCGCAGCTCGTCGAGCATGACCTTCCTGCAGAGGTCCAGCGTGATCCCGTAGAACCCGGTCCCCATGGGGGGGAAGGCCAGGGTCTTGACCCCACCCTCCTCCGCCTTCTTCAAGGAGGCCCTCATGACCTCCCGAAGCTTGCGCTCCTCGTCCTCTTCCTGGAAGCGCGGGCCGACCGCGTGGATGATGCGCTTGCACTTCATCTCGCCGGCGGCCGTGACCACCGCCGAACCCGTCGCGACGGGGCCGAGCTTCTCGAGTTCCTTCTTGACGGCGGGGCCGCCGCGCTGGGTGATGGCTGTCCCGAACCCGGAGCCCAACTGGAGGTCGGGGCGGGCGTAGAACACGAAGGCATCGACCTCCATAGCCGCGATGTCGCCTCGGACGAGGCGCAGGGTCGTGTCCTTGATCTTCTTCTCGGTCATTGATGGTTCTCCTGTCGAGGCCGGCCGGGCCTGGGGCCCCAGAG
Organism: Elusimicrobiota bacterium; assembly: GCA_016209035.1. Lineage (GTDB taxonomy): Bacteria > Elusimicrobiota > Elusimicrobia > UBA1565 > UBA9628 > JACQWX01. The sequence goes on from JACQWX010000037.1 coordinate 8,120, forward strand.
GCTTTTTCTAAGCGCGAGGAAGCTCTCCTGGAGCTCGCCCGCGCTGAAGGGGATGTCGATCGAGGCGCAGACTCCCTGGGGGAGGACCGCTTTCTCGCGGCCCTTGGGAACGGCCAGCACGATCTGTGCCCCCGCGACCCGGGGGTCCCGGGTCAGGTGCTTGCAGAGCTCGAACGCCTTGCCGCCGGCCAGGCCGTCATCCACGATGATGAAGTCCGGCCGGAAATCGTGCACCATGGCCGACGCCTCGTATCCGGAGCCGGCCGCTTTCAAGACCAGGCGCTCTCCGGCCTGGGACTCGAGCCTGCGCTTGAGGCCTTCGTCCTCGGTGACGAGAAGGACGTTGGGGGGCTCCGCGTTGATGAACCGGAAATACTCGCATTCGTAGCAGTTGTCCTTGCAGTGGACCCCGGCATGGCCCGCCTGCGCCCCGAGCCCGGCCATCAGGAAGCACTTCTGCGCCTGCGATTTGAAGACGATGCATTCCCGGCAGTGGCGCTCGAGGTCCCTGCCTCCTGAATGATACTCCCAGCAGAATGAGAGGGTCTTGGAGTCTCGTTTCGGATCTTGAGAGGCCGGTTCTGTCGAGATGTAGGGCCTGATGCTTGCCCGCCTGACCCGGTAGTGGCCCCCCGGGGTCTGGACCGCTTTGAGCTTGCCCAGTTTGATCCATTTGAGCACGGTATCACGGGTGACGGAGCACAGTCTGGCTGCTTGGCCCGTTGATAGTATGTCGTCAACCATTGGATTCAAGCGTATCTGTCTCTGCGGTTTATTGGTTTCGTATTGCTTTTATGCGATTATGCACAATAAACCGATGAATTGTCAACACCTTGTGGGCGTGTGGCATCGGATCCGGCCGCGATAGCGGTCTTGCGACGCTCGAATTCTCCGCCTACGGCGCTGTGACGGGTTCCCGCTGAGTGTCCCCTATCGGCAGAGACGCTTTCCTGTGATCGAGTCCGACCGACAAGCGGTCTCCGAAAGACCAGCGCCCGCCCCAGCCGCCTCGCGAACCGGCATTCCCCCCAGCCGCCGGGACTTGTCTGTCGCCCCGGAAGAAAGCGGCGAGGACCCGGCCGACATCGTCGAGCGAGAGCAGGCTTGACCGCAGGATGCGCTGCCAGTCCGCCAATCGCACTCCGATCCGCCCCCCGGCCCGGGCCGCCTGTCCGAGCCCCGCGATCCCTACCATGAAATCCAGATAGACCGCGAGCACCAGCGAGAACGCGACCAAAGCGAGGTCCAGCTTGACTTCCCAGAGCACCCGAGGCAAAACTCTCTCCGACGAGATCTCCCGTTGGCGGCACCACTCGAGCGCCCCGTGGGCGGCCACGATGACCGCGAGCCAGAAAAGGCTGATGAAGAGGCTCAAAGCCACCGAAAGCCCGGCATAGAGAACCGTGAAGAGCCAACTCTCATCGTGGTTGAGGACCCACCGGTACAAAGCGCCATGGCGGACCTCCCCCTTCCCTACAACACGTTCCTTTCCGGTGGAAGCCATGGCCCAGGAGAGGATTCTAGCATTATGCTTATCCACTTGACGCCACCTGAGTCAAAATCCTCCGTCGAGGAATTTGGCTTCTCGACGGGGGCGAGGATGGAATCTCAGATTGTGTCGTCTGGTAAAGCGATTTCTGTAAATTTGGTGGCGTCAAGTGGATAAGCATATCTAGCATTTCATGTAATCATGCGAGATACCCCGCCCCTTGGGGCGGGGAGGGATAGCATCCTCTCCGCGTGTTTAGCGGACCTGCTCGATGCGTCAGCATCGCTACCTCTTCAAAGCCCCGGGCCTTGGCCCGGGGTTCTTTACTTTCAATTCCAAAGGGTCCTCAACCTTGGGAATCCGTCATCGCCGTGCCTCTTTTCCTTTCTCGCCGAGGACGACCTCACGATAGAGTTCCTTTATCTGCGTCCGCAGCAGCCTCAAGACTTCGCGGCCCTTCTTCGTCAGAAAATAGTCCCTGCGGGCTCGCGGCCCCGCCTTGGGGTCGACCTCGCAGCGCAGCCAGCCGCGGCTTTCCATGCGATTGAGGATGGGATAAAGCGTCCCCGGGCTCACCTCGTAGCCGTGGTCGCGAAGTTCATGCATCATCCACTGGCCCACCAGGGGCCCCTTGGCTGCGTGGTGGAGGATGTGGACCTTCCAGAATGCCAGCAGTATCTCGCGTTGGACGCCGTTCATAGCGGCTCCTATTACGATAAGTGTAACCGAATATCGTAATAATGTCAACTCGGTTATGCCGGTCTTGATGGGAGGGACAGCCATACCGAAGGGCCCATGCCGAAATGGGACCTTTGCTTTCCCCCGTCCGGGACCAATGCCTCTCTCCGGTGACGGCAAACGGGTGCTATCATCGATGTTGGCGGGATTCTCTGGTGGAGGTGATTTCGATGATTGCGAATGGGTTGCGCCGCAGGGGCTGGGCCGCGGGGTTGCTTTTCCTCGGGATGCCCGCCCTGGCTCAGACGACCGCGCTGGAGCAGCTCGAGGCCGCGGCCCCAGCCGATGCCATGACGGCTCCGCAGGTCGCCGCGGTTGTCGCCGCGGTTCCGGGCTACGCTGCCCGTTCCCATGACGTCTACGACGGGCGCGAGGAGGCGGCCCGGGCCTGCAGCGCGGCGGACTTCGATTCCGACAAGCGCGAATGCCTCGCCGTGGTCGCCCGCGCGGATTACTTCGACGGCGCGGCTGCGCGCGCCTGCGGCAGGCTGTCGTTCTCGAGCAATGTTCCGAAATGCATCGAGGCTGTCGCGGACAAAGACTACCTTCCCTCCGAGGTGGAGGTCTGCGCCGGCAGCTCCTTCGACAGCAGCGTGGTCTCCTGCCTCAAGGCCGCGGGCAGGCCGCACTCCCATCGGCCGCCTTATCCTTATCCTTATCCTTATCCGTATCCCGACCGCCCGCGCAGGTCTGACGCCAGCTGCTACGCCTTTGACCGGGGATGGGAGGAGCACTGGGGCGGGCACGGCGGCCATGGGTGGGATCCGGTCAGGGCGTGCCAGGAGTGCCTTCAGCGTCACGGCGGCTGCAACTACCGCTGCACGATCGAGTCTTGGCGCTGCACCGTCGAGTGGGTTCCCAGCGACTCCTCCCAGCCGCGCCAGACTTACGAGGGCAGGCCGGGCCGGGACCGGTGGGACGCGGAGCGAGAGGCTCTCTTGTATTGCCGAGACGTCCACTGGGGCGATTCCGGCAGGGGTGACTGCCGCGTCCTGAACTGCAGCCGAGAGGATGAACTGGTGGACTCAGGCTCCTGCCGCCACTGACGCGCCCGCGCAGGGGACGTCGCCCGGCTGCTGAGTTCATGAGCGCCACGTGGCGTCCGACGCGGACGAGCCGAATGGAGTTGCCGCAGGGAAGAGATCACGCCTGCTTCGTCGATCGCAGGGACCACTTCGGCCTGTGCTCCACGCTGCGAATCGATACCTCAAGGTTCTTCGAGCATACCGAAGCCGAGCATCCCGGCATTGAGCTCTGTTTCTCCGCTGGAGGCACGCGGCATCAGCGTATGTTCGGCGGCAAGAGGTGGGTGCTGGAGGGGGATGCGGCCATGGTATTCAACGCGCGCGAGCGGCACGTTGAGGAATGCTCGGCAAACCCCGATCAGCGGGACTTGCGGGCGGTCATCATTCTTCCCGGGTTCCTTGACGGGTTGTTCGAGGACGTCGGAATGAACGCCGACGAGCTCGTCTTCGACGAACCGCTCTTCCGCCTCGCGCCTGACATGCGTCGCGCGTTCGACTTCCTGTTCGCCGCGGCCGCGACGCCGGGCACGTCGCGAGTCGCCGTGGATTGCGTGCTGACGGAACTGGCAATCCAGCTGACGACGCGCCTTTCGCACAGCGCGAGCGCGCGATTGCGCTCGCTGGAGGGCAGGGGATACTACCCCGGCCCGGTGGCTCGGGCAAAAGACATTCTCCGCAAGGAGTTGGATTCGCCGGACTTGGACCTGAATGGGGTCGCCGCGCGCGCGGGCCTGAGCAAGTTCCATTTCGTGCGCGCCTTCCGCGCCAAGACGGGCATCACGCCCATCCGGTATCTCAACCGCGTCAGGATCGACGTGGCGAAACAAAAACTGCAATCGAGCGCGAGACCGGTGACCGAGATCGCGATGGACGTGGGCTTCAGCGATCTTTCGGCGTTCAACAAGGCCTTCAAGCGGCATGCCGCGATGTCGCCCACGCAATACCGCAATTTTGTCCTAGCGGCGTCCCGCGGATAGGACTAGAATCTGAGGCATTGAATCCATCCCCGGAGGTGAACGGCCAATGTCTCCCCAGCAAAGCAAACTCGCAGATGAGATCCGCGGTTTCTTTCCCAGCCCGCATAGGGCGATCGCAATTCTTGCCACGGTCGATGCGGAGCGGGATTTCGCGCCCGAGACGCGTCCGATGACCCTGATGGAATCGGGTTGGCATTTCTACGTGGCGACGGGGGCAGGAACGCGCAAGGCGCGCGAAATGAGAACCCATGCCAAAGTGGCGGCGCTTGTGACCTTCCGAAACGAGAAATTCTCAGGGTATCTGAGGCTCTCCGGCTCCGCGGAGCCGGTCGACGACCCTTCTGAAAGGAAACGGATCGCCGATTCCGCCTCGTACAACCTGGAATGTCGCTGGAAAGGGGGGGCCGGCGATCCGGACCTCGCGTTCTTCCATATCGTGCCGGAGCGGATAGAATACATGCGGCCCGGGGATGACGACGCGAACGACGTCACGAACGCCCTCCTGGGCGCCTCATGTCCTGGGGCGGAGAAGGCTGGCGGCGCTTAATTTGTGGCCAAGAAGAGGATGCACCCGTCCTTTCGCCACACCATGACGGAAGTTTGCTTTCAATCCTTCGATAATGGGAAAATAAGTCGTCATGCCCATCCTCGACGTGCAGATCGTGCTTCGTCCGACGGAACGCCTCAGTTCGGGGCTGGCCCGCAGGTTGGCGGACGCCGCGGGGGAAGCGCTCGGGTGCCCTCCGGGCGCAGTATGGGTTCGGCTAAGGTCCCTGCCCGCACGATGTTATGCCGAGAGCGGCGGCGCTCCAAAGGGAGTCTTTCCGGTCTTCGTGTCGGTGCTGAAGGCTCGCCTTCCAAAGCCGCGGGTCTTGAGGGGCGAGGCCGCCCGTCTCGCCGCAGTCATCGGCGATGCCAGCTGCCGGCCGGCTGAAAACGTTCACTTGCTCTACGAACCGCAAGCCTCGGGGAGAATCGCTTTCGGAGGCAGCCTCCTGGCGGGGTAATGGCCGAGGCATTGAGGGAAGACATCGTCTCCGAGGTCGTGGCCCGGGAACTTTCCTGCGAGCAGAACAACCACATGGGGATGGGATAGCGGTACGAAGCAGCACCGCCCCATGACGACCGCTCCTGCCAAGGTCTTCCTCTTCACGGACATCGAGGGCAGCACCCGGCGCTGGGAGATGCATCCCGCCCGGATGCGCGCGGCCCTCGCCCGCCACGACGGCTTGATGCGCGACGCCATCAGCGCTCAGGGCGGCCAGGTCTTCAAGACCATCGGGGACGCCTTCTGCGCGGTCTTCGCGAAGGCCGCGGATGCCGCCAAGGCCGCGCAGCGGGCGCTGCGGCGCGAGCCTTGGGACCTGCCCGAGCCCCTGCGGGTGCGCATGGCTCTGCATGCCGGAGGGGCCGAGGAGCGCGATGGCGACTTCTTCGGCCCGACCCTGAACCGCGTCGCCCGACTGCTCTGCGCCGGGCACGGCGGCCAGGTCCTGCTCTCCCAGGCCGCACGCGAGGCGCTGGGGGAGGACTTGCCCGCGGGCGTCTCGTTGCGCGACTTGGGCGAGCGGCGTCTCAAGGACCTCATCCGGCCGGAGCGCGTCTCCCAGTTGCAGGCCCAGGACCTTCCCGCGGATTTCCCGCCCCTCAAGACCCTCGACGCCCGCCCCAACAATCTCCCCGCCCAGCCCAATGCGCTCATCGGCCGTCAGAGCGAGCTGGCCGAGCTGCAGGCCCTCCTGCGCCGCCCTGACGCGCGGCTCGTCACCTGCACCGGGCCGGGAGGCTCGGGCAAGACGCGCCTGGCCCTGCAGACGGCGGCGGAACTCCTGGATGAGTTCGAGCACGGCGTCTGCTTCGTGCCGCTGGCCTCCGTCCGCGAGTCCGCGCTGGTCGCCCCGACAACGGCCTCGGCCTTGGGCCTGCAGGAACGGCCCGGCGAGCCGCCGGCCGCGCGTCTCAAGGAACATCTGCGCGTTCGCCAGACGCTGCTGGTGCTCGACAATTTCGAACAGGTCCTGGATGCCGCGCCGCTCGTCGCCGAGTTGCTGGCGGCGGGGCCGCGTTTGAGGGTGCTCGTGACCAGCCGGGCTCTGCTGCGCTTGTCCGGCGAACGGAACTTCCCGGTGCCGCCGCTGGCATTGCCGGATTCCCGCCTGCCGCCTTCTCCGGCGAGCCTGGAGCGCTGCGACTCCACGCGCCTGTTCATGGAGAGGGCCCGCGCGGTCGATCCCGCCTTGGCCGTCACAGCGGAAAACGCCGGCGCCGTGGCCGATATCTGCATGCGCTTGAACGGCATCCCCCTGGCCATCGAGCTGGCCGCGGCGAGGGTCCGCCTGCTTCCCCCCGAGGCATTGCGCGCGCGCCTGGTGGACGCCTCCGGCCGGATGGCTTTGGACTTGCTCGGCGGAACGGCCCGCGACCTCCCGGAGCGCCAGAGGACGCTGGCCGCGGTCATCTCCTGGAGCCACGACCTGCTCGACGTCGCCGAGCAGGGGCTGTTCCGGAGCCTGGGCGTCTTCCTGGGCGGATGCACGCTGGAAGCGGTCGCCCAGGTGGCGCAGGGAGCCGCCGAGCGCTCGCTGCTCGCGGGCCTGGAATCGCTCATCGACAAAAGCTTGGTCCGTCAGAACGAGCATCAGGGCGAGCCCAGGTTCTCGATGCTTGACACGATCCGGGAGTTCGCGCTCGCGCAGCTGGAATCCCGAGGAGAGGCCGCCGACTCGCGGCGCCGCCACGGCATGCATTTCCTGGGGCTGGCCGAGTCCCTGGGCGGGACGGCCGGCGAGGCGCAGGAGTCGTGCTTCGGCCGCCTGGAAACCGAGCACGACAACCTGCGCGAGTCGCTGGCCTGGGCGCTGGGACAGGGTGATGCCGAGACCGCCCTGCGTATGGGTTGCGCGCTCTGGCGTTTCTGGGAAGTCCGCGGGCACTGGAGCGAAGGCCGCCGCTGGCTGGAGGCGGCGCTGGCTCTGCCTCCAGCCGCGCCCGGCGCCTGCGCGCCTTCCTTGAGCGCGCAGGCATCGGGCGAAAGGAGAACATCCGCGCCCGGCCTCCTGCGCGCCGGCGCCCTGCACGGCTTGGGGACGCTCGCCTACGAGCAGGGCGACCTCGAGCGGGCGATCGCCAGCGAGACCGAGGGCCTGGAGATCGCCCGGCGTCTCGGGGACAAGCGCGCGGCCGCCGCGGCGCTGCTCGGCCTGCACTGGGCGCTGGTCTATCGCGGCGAGTTCGAGCGCGGAGCCGAGGTCTTCGCAGAGAGCTTGGCCCTGTCCCGGGAACTGGGGGACCGTCGGGGGACCGCCGAGGCCTTGGCTGCGGCGGCCTGGACCTCCTTCGAGCGCGGCGCCCCCGCCCAGGCCGAAGTCCTTTGCGCGGAGAGCCTGGTGCTCTTCCGGGAGCTGGGCGACAAGGTGAATGTCGCCTGGCTTCTCAACGTCCAGGGGGAGATGGCGCGTTCCTCGGGCGACGACGCTCGCGCGGGAGCCCTGTATGACGCGAGCATGGCCCTTTCGCGCGAGGCGGGTGACAAGCGCTTCTATGCGGTCACCCTGGTCAACCGGGGCATCGTGGCCCTGCACCAGGGCGACCTCGCCAGGGCCGAGGCCCATCACCGAGAGGCTCTGCTGCTCAACCGCGAGATGGGCAACAAGCGCAACATCCCGGTCAGTCTGATGGGCATCGGCGGGGTGGCTGCGGCTCGCGGGGACGGCGCGCGCGCGGCGCGTCTGCTGGCGGCTGCTCAGGGGTCGCTCGACAAGCAAGGGATAGTGCAGGCTTTCGCGGATCGGGCCGAGCTCGACCGCAGCGTGGCGTCCGTGCGCGGCCTCCTGGGGGCTGATGCGTTCGCCTCGGCCTGGGCCGCCGGGCTGACCCTGACCCTCGACGAAGCCATGGATTGCGCTTTGGAGGCCGTCTCGCCTCCGGCCGCTGGTCCGGTCAAAACCAGTCGCGTGGAGCCAAATGGATAAGCATATGGGTTATAATGAGGGACAATCGGTGAAAAGCAGAAATGACGGGCCGGTGATTGAGCTGAGGGTCATCGAGGTGGCGGCAGAGCGGTTGACCGATGAATCCCTTCCGATTGCGGGAATCAGGATGGGACCGCGGCAGATCGATCCGCGGAAGTTCGCGGCGCTCGGAAGACTGGTGGAACGGTTCAATTCCGACGAAGATCCGGTGATCACGGAGGTATTCGGTCCTCTGCATGGCGGGAGGAAGTTCTCGGTCCAGATCGTGGCGACTTCCGGGATTCCCGCGCCATACGATGCGTGGACCGCGACCTATCGTGGATGTCTTACGATGTTCTTCAACCTGAGCGAATGGACCGAAGCTGATTTGGATCGCTCCGGGTTCGGAGTGTTGAAGCACGAGGTGACGCACGTGTTGCTGGAGCCTCTCCTCAGGAAGTCCAAGACGCCGGATGATGTCGAATTGCTGGACTCAATCGTGATGGATGAGGGGATTGCGCACTTCATCGGATGCCCCGACCGTTCCTCTCTTCTAAAGGAGAAGGCCGCGAGATGGGAAACGGCGGAGCAGGAATTGGAGAAGGCGTATGCCGGCCTGAATGACGGTCGGCTGCCCCGGGAACGGAAGGCAGCCCTCTTGAGACGCGCGAATACAGGAAGTTTCTGGGACAAGTACGGCTCGATCAGCGGCATGTTTCGAGCCGCCAAGCTGTACAAGATCAAGGGCGCCGATGGCCTGATCGAAGCCATCCGAACGTCGAAACTTCCTCGGCCGTGAAGGGAGACGAAGGGTTGGGGAAGAGGTTTCATCGACGAGGTCGAAGATGCCGCGGAAGGCATGCCCGATTGGGTTTCTGAGAGGACAGCGGGAGAATCCCAAAAGGCGAGGACAACACACATGACCGAGGTATTGAGGGAAGATGTCGTCTCCGAGATCGTGGCCCGGGAACGGAAAGCCTTGGATCGTTGGGGCAGCGGCGACCCGGGAGGGTTCGTCGAATTGAGCGCTCCCGAAGTCACCTACTGCGAGCAGAACAACCACATGGGGACGGGATAAAGGTCTTCCTCCCCTCAAGACCCTCAACGAAGCCATAGATTTTGCTTTGGAGGCCGTCTCGCCTTGCGCCCGTCCCCCCCCTTGACGGCGGGGCGCATCCGGGCTATAATATAGTTGCGCAGTATCGCAACAACAGCAACCAGGAGGCCCGATGGCGAGGAAGGAAGCCGAAAGGCTCGTCTACGAGATGCACGCGCAGGTCTGCTCCGTGTTGTCCAACGCCAAACGCCTTGAGATCATCAACCTGCTCCGTGAGGGCGAAAAGACCGCCGGCGACTTGACCAAGGAGATGGGAATCCCCAAGACCAACGTTTCCCAGCAGCTGACCATTCTGCGGGACAAGGGGATCCTGACGGCGCGCCGCGAGGGCCAGCGCATCTTCTACCGACTGGCATTCCCCAAGATGCTCAAGGCTTACGACCTGCTGAGGCAGGTGCTCATCGAGCGCCTGCAGGAGCAGGGGGACGCGGCGGCCCGGATGCGGGAGAGGCTGCCGTGAATCGGCTGCGGAGCTTCTCTCTGGTCGAGTTCTCCGTCGAGCACCCGCGTTGGGTCGTGTTCCTGACGGTTCTCATCACCTTGGGGTTCCTGACCCGGTTTCCCAAGGTCCGCACGGACACCGATCCCAAGAACATGCTTCCGCCCACCGCGGAGGTCCGGGTCTCGAATGACGCCGTGGAGAGGTCCTTCGGCCTCTATGAGGACATGATCGTGGTCGGAATCGCGAACAAGTCCGGCATCCTCAACGACGGCACGCTGGGAAAGATCAAGAGGATCAGCGACGGGATTCTTCGGACCCCGGGGGTGGCCGCCAGGGACGTGGCGGGCTTCACCACGATCGACAATGTCACGGCCGAGGGGGGAATGCTCAGGGTGGGGCCTCTGATGGCCGAGGCGCCTCAAGGCGACCGGGAGATGGAGGCGCTGCGAAAGCAGCTTTTCGAGAACCCCATGTTCGTCGGCCGCATCATCTCGCGAGACGGGAAGACGGCGGCGATCTACGTTCCCCTCGAGAAGGGAGCCAGCGGCATGGCCGTCGCCGGCAAGATCCGGGAGATCGTCGGGCGGGAAGGCGGCCCGGAGAGCTACTACGTGGCCGGCGACCCCGTGGCCCGGGACACCTTCGGCGCGGAGATGTTCAGGCTGATGGCGGTTTTCGCCCCCCTGGCCGGCTTGGTCATGTTCGCGGTCCGGTATCTGATGTTCGGCGATCTCTTCCTCTCCGCTGCCCTCATGATGGACGCCATGATCGCGATCATTTGGAGCATGGGATTCCTGATCGGGTTGGGCTTTCCCATCCACATCATGAGCTCCATGGCCCCGGTCTTCTTGATGGCCATCGCCACGGACAGCATCCACATCTTCAACGAGTTCTACTTCCGCTGCAAAGAGGAGCGGGACAAGAAGGCCGCCATCCTCAAGACCATGAAGGCGGTGGGGCGGCCGGTGCGCTACACGGCGCTGGCCACGACGGCCGGTTTTGCGGTCCTGCTGTTCATGAACATCATCCCGGTCAAGGTCTTCGGCGGCCTCGTGGCTTTCGGGACCATCCTGCTGAGGATATTGAGCTTCAGTTTCGTCCCCGCGATGTTCACCTTCGTCAAGGAGGAAAGCATCCTGAAGGCCTCGCAGGGCGAGGAAATCGAGTCCAGCCGCGTCTCGCGGCTTCTCGGACGCCTCGCGGGCTTGGGGGCGCGCAGGCCCTGGGCCGTGGCGCTGACGGGCCTTGCCCTCTTCGCGGCGGCGGTTGTCGGCACGACCCGCATCGCGGTCAACAACAACATGGTGGAGTGGTTCAAGGAATCCAGCGAGGTGCGCACGGCCGACCGCGTCATGAACGAGGCGCTCGGCGGGACGTCGCTTGGATATCTCGTCGCCGGCTCCGATGGGAAGGAAGAAGAGTTCATCAAGACGCCGGAGGCCCTGCGATATGTCGAGGGGCTTCAGCGCGCCTTGGAAAGCCTTCCGTACGTAGGCAAGACGACCTCGGTCGTGGACTACGTCAAGCGGATCAACCGCGTCCTGCACAAGGACGACCCGGCCTACGAAAAGGTCCCCGATTCCAAGGAGCTCGTCGGGCAGTACCTCTTCCTTTTCTCCATGTCCGCCAAGCCTTCGGACCTTGACAATGTCGTGGACCCTTCCTTTAAGAAAGCCAACGTGTGGGTCCAGCTGAAGACCTGGGACGCCAAGGCCATGAGGGGCGTGATCGAGGCCGCCCGCGCGTACCAGCGGGGCAATCCCCTCCCCATGGAGATCAGACCAGCCGGCGTCGCTTACTTCAATCTGGTCTGGAACGACATGGTGCTGTGGGACATGATCAAGGGCTTCCTTTTGGCCATGGTCGTCATCTTCGCCATCCTGGCCGTCAACTTCCGGTCGCCCAAGTGGGCCCTGGTGGGCTACGTCCCCCTCCTTTTCACCGTCGTCCTGATCTATGGAGCCGTGGGGTTCATGGGCAAGGACTTCGACATGCCCATCTCGGTTCTGTCGTGCCTCTCGCTGGGGATGGCGGTGGATTTCGCCATCCATTTCATCAACAGGTTCCGGTCTCGACTCGCTGAAGGCCGCGCCGCGCCCGCTATCGAGGAAGCCATCGTCTGGACCGCGGCGCGTCCCGGGAAGGGCATCCTGCGCAACGCCGTTCTTTTCGCCGCGGCCTTCTCCGTGATGCTTTTCGCGCCGTTGACCCCGTACGTCACGGTGGGGGCCTTCATCGTGAGCATGATGCTCCTGAGCGCGACCCTTTGCATCGTCTACATACCCGCTCTGATCGTGCTTTTGAGAAAATGGCTGTTTGCCGCAGGGGAGACTCCAACATGACCAAACTCGCGTTCAAGACGATCGTCGCCGCGGCGGCCCTGGCGTTGACCGCCGCGGCGCCTTCCAATGCCCAGAAAGCGGATCCTGCCGGGATCGTGCGCAAGATGCACCAGGCCTTCTTCTACCAGGGAGAGAGCTTCCGGGCCCGGGTCAAGATGACCCTCACCGACGCCTCGGGGAGCGAGCGTCTCCGGGAGTTGACCATGCTGCGCGTCAACATGCCCAAAAGAGGGGACCAGCGGTACTTCATGTACTTCCACGCTCCCGGGGATGTCCGCCGCATGGCGTTCCTCGTCTACAAATATCCCGCCAAGGAGTCCGACCGGTGGCTCTTCATCCCGGCCTTGAGCCTCGTCCAGCGCATCGCGGCCAAAGACGCGCAGTCGAGCTTCGTAGGCTCCGACTTCAGCTACGAGGACGTCTCGGGCAGGGACGTGGAGGCCGACGAGCACAAGCTCCTGCGGGAGGAGGAGCACGGCGGCAAGCCCTGCTACGTGATCGAGAGCGTGCCCAAGGGCTCCGCCTCCTACAAGAGAGAACTCTCCTGGATCGACAAGGCGGCCTTCCTTCCCCTCAAGGAGGAGTATTACGACGTGCAGGACCAGCTCTTCAAGGAGTTCACGGGGGAGGAGATCAAGGAGGTCGACGGCGTGCCGACCGCCATGAAGCGCACCATGAAAAGCGTCAAGACGGGCCACAGGACGGTGGTCGAGTTCAGCGAGGTCAAGTACCATCTCGGGCTCAAGGCCGAGGAGTTCGGCGAGCGGGCGCTGAGAAACCCACCCGGGAGCTGGCTCAAATAGGCGATGGGACGCGCCTGGGTTCTGGCGATTCTTTTCTTGGCTCCAGGCCGCCCGGCTTTTGGCGGCGGCCTGGAGTGGCACGGTTTCGTGCAGGCCGACTACGCCTCCCGGCTGGGCACGACAAGGCGGGATAAACTCGGGTCAGGAGACTTCCTTCTGGGCGAGGAGAGGCTCCAACTTCAGCTCTCCGGGTCAGCCCCCAAAGGCGGGGTGGGCTATTTCGCCAAGGCGGACTTCTTCCGCGACGAGGTGGACAGCCGGGCGGATGTGGACGTGCGCGAGGCCTATCTGAGCTACGGCAAGGGCCCCGTGGATATCAGGGCGGGCCGGCAGATTCACACCTGGGGTGTGGGAGACCTCCTCTTCATCAACGACCTCTTTCCAAAGAACTACGTAGCGCTTTTCTCCGGCAGACCCATGGAATACCTGAAGACCGGGGTGGGCAGCCTCAAGACGAGTCTCTACTCGGACCAACTATCATTGGACCTTGTTGCGATCCCGTTTTTCGAGCCGGACCGGCTTCCCACCAGCAGCCGGTTTCTTGTCTTCGACCCTTTCCAGCAGGTGACGAACCGAGTGGACTCCAGGCCGCGCCATGACCTGGGAAACACGGAACTCGCCGCAAGGCTCTACCGCCCTATCCTGGGCTTCGACGCGGCGCTCTACGCCTACCGCGGCTTCTTCCGGACCCCTTACATGGAACCGGACTCCATGACGGCCCCGACAAAGCTCACGATGGTCTACCCCAGGCTCTCCGCCTACGGAGCCAGCATCCAAGGGAATGCCGCAGGCGGGGTTCTGAGCCTGGAAGCCGGCTTCTACGATTCCAGGCAGGACCGAGCGGACGCCGACTCCGTGATTCCCAACTCGCAAACCAGATTCCTCGCAGGCTACCAGCGCTCCCCGTGGACGGATTTTACGGCCGGCCTGCAGTACTACGGCGAGTACATGCACCGCTACGACCGCTACGAGGCAAGCCTTCCCGCCGGATTTCCGAAACAGGACCGGCTGCGCCAACTGCTGACGCTAAGGCTCACGCAGCTCTTGAAGTATCAGGCATGGAGGCTTTCCCTGTTCTCCTTTTGGAGTCCCACGGACCAGGACTTCTATCTCATCCCCGAGGCGGCCTGGCGCGTGACCGACGAGCTCACAGCGACCGTGGGAGCGAACGTGTTCGGGGGAGCCAGGAGCACCACCTTCCTCGGGCAGTTGGACAAGAACGACAATCTCTACCTCGCCATGCGCTACGAATTCTGATCGGAGGAAAGAACCTATGGAGCGTAAGACCATCCTCATCCTGGGAGGCGGCATCGGCGGCCAAGCGGCGTCCAATATGCTGGCCGCCCGTCTCAATGGCCGGCACCGCATCGTCCTGGTGGACAAGCAAAAAGAGTTCGCCTCCGCCCCTTCCTTCATATGGATGATCGTGGGTCAAAGGGCTCCTGACGACATCCAAAGGCCCCTGGATGCCCTGCCGCGCCCTATGAGGCGGCCTTCCTGATCCAGGACTTCCTGAGCAGGCGGGGCAAGTCCGCGGAGGTATCGGTCTTCACCCCGGAGCCTTTCCCCATGCCCACGGCAGGCCAGAAGGTCGGGGAAGCCCTCAAGGCCATGCTGGAATCCAAGGGCATCCGATTCCGCCCGAATCACAAGGTGGCGCGAATCGAGCCGGACGGAAACAAGCTGGTCTTCGAGAATGGCAAGATCGAGACTTGCGATCTCCTCATCGGGGTGCCCGCGCACCGGGCGCCGAAGGCGGTCAGGGACTCAGGGTTCGCCAACGAAGCGGGCTGGATTCCGGTGGACCGCGCGACCCTGGCCACAAAGCAAGACGGCATCTACGCGATAGGCGACGTCGCGGCCATCCCCATCGCCGGGGGCAAGGCCCTGCCCAAGGCCGGCATCTTCGCCCACAGCCAGGCCGAGGTCGTAGCGGCCAACATCCTGGCCCGCCTCGACGGCCGCGCTCCAGTCGCGAGATTCGACGGCAAGGGCTGGTGCGCCATCGAGACGGGCGGCGGCTTGGCGGCTTTTGGGGACGGCGACTTCTACGCGGAAGGAGGCCCGCAGGTCGAACTCTACGCCCCGGCCCGCTGCTGGCATTGGGGGAAAGTGCTCTTCGAGAAATGGTGGCTGAGCCCCTTCGGCCCCAAACGCGAAATTCTGCGGCAGTTCCTCAGCCTGGGAGCCAAGGCCAAGGGCATTTCCGTATTCCATCCCGCACACCACGCTCCAAAGGCGCCGGCTGGGCGGTTACGGAATCGCCGTGAAACGCGCGGCGATGGCCTTAACCAAGGCCGGGGCGGTGTGCGTTGCGGCTTCCAGGGAGACCTTGATGCCCTTGGAGCGCAGGGCCGCGGTCGTCATTGGCCCGATGGAGGCGATGAGGGCCTTGGAAGCAAGCCTCCGGACCTCGGCCGGCGCCAAGTTGGCGAAAAGCCCGGCCACGGCCGAGCCGCTGGTGAAGATGATCGCGTGGGGCGGATGGTCGAAGAGCTTGGCCTTGAACCCCTCCGGCCAGACGGGATGGCGGGTCCTGTAGACCGTCAGGGGAAGCACGCTGACCCCGGCCTTCCTGAAGCGGTCTTCGAGCGTGGAGTCGGCGAGGCTGCCCCGGACCCGGACGACGGTCGCAGCCGAGAGATCGAGCCGGGCCAGCATCTCCTTGGCAAGGGTCCCGACGAAGGCCCTGGTGGGGATGAAGTCCGGGGAGAGATGGAAGGCCTTGAGCGCCGAAGCCGTGCCTCGGCCCACGACCGCGAACTTGAAGCCGGCGAGCCCGCGCAGGTCCCGGTGGCGCGCCAGGAACCGGCCGAAGAAATGCGCCACCCCGTTCTCGCTCGTGAAGACCAGCCACTTCTTCGCGTCCCCGGCCTCGGCCCGGACCCGGTCGAAGGCCCTCCAGCCTCGCGGGTCGGCGTGGGCCTCGACGGCGACCGTTGGATAGGAGAGCACCTCGGCCCCGAGGTCCTGAAGGGAGGCCTGCATCCCGGCCGCCTGCGCCGCGGGCCTGGTCACCATCACCCGGACGCCCGAGAGCGGCCTCTTCCGGTACCACTCGAGCCGCCTGCGCAGGCCCACGACCTCCCCGATGACGATGACGGCGGGGGGCCTGATCCGGGCCTCGCGCGTCATCTCCGGCAGGCGGTCGAGCGGCCCTGCGACCACCCGCTGGGAGGGGAGGGTCCCGCGCTCGATGACCGCGGCGCGGGTTCCCGGCGGCATCCCGCCGTCCAGGAGTTTCCTGACGATCTTCGGAAGCTCGCCGATGCCCATATAGATGACGATCGTTCCCTGCCTGGCCTTGGCGATCCAGTCCCAGGGCACGGCGGAGCGGCGCTTGTCGCCCGCCTTGTGCCCGGTCGCGAAGACCACGAAGGAGGACTTGGCCCTGTCCGTGCAGGGGATGCCGTTGTAGGCCAGGGCCGCCACGCCCGAGGTCACGCCCGGGACGACCTCGAAGCGGACGCCGCTCTTCCTGAGATGCGCCGCCTCCTCGGCGCCCCGGCCGAAGATGAATGGGTCGCCGCCCTTGAGGCGCGCCACGCGCTTGCCTCTCCCGGCGAGACGGACCAGGAGCCTGTTGATCTCGTCTTGGGAGCGGCAGGGGAGGCCGGCGCGCTTGCCGACGAAGTGCCTTTCGGGGGTCTTGGGAAGCCCCAAAACGAGCTCGTTGGCCACCAGGTTGTCGTAGACCACGGCGTCGCAGGTCTCGAGGAGCCTCCGGCCCTTGACCGTGATCAGCTCGGGGTCGCCTGGGCCCGCGCCGATGAGATAGACCACCCCCCGCCGCATGTCAGGCCTCGAGCAGGCGCTCGAGCTCGGACTCGATTGCGGCGGGGTCCTTCTTCCCCTTGAGGATCTCCTTCCAATCCGCGGCCACGAAGCGCTCGTAGCACGCGGCCCGGTCCTTGGGGCTCTCCGCCCAGCGCTTGCGGACCATCGTCCGGAAATCCGCCGCCGCCTTGGCGATCTTCTTCCAGCGCTCCGGGAAGACGCCCTCGAGGATGAGGCGCAGGTGCCCGGCGAGGAAGGGGGACTTGCCGTCGGTGGACACGGCCACGGTCAGGTTGTCGCGCTTGAGGATGGCCGGGAAGATGAACCCGCACAGGGAGGGGGAATCCACGACGTTGACCAAGACGCCGGCGGCCTCGCAGTCCCGGGCCACCGTCTTGTTGACATCGCGGTGCGAGCTCGCCGAGACCACGAGGGCGAACTTGGACGCCTCGGGGGACCGGTAGGCCCTCTTCATGAGGGTGAGCCTCTCAGCATTGGCGAGGCGCTCGATGCGCTCGGCCGGGTCGGGCGCGATGACCGTGATCCGGCAGTCGTAGTCCAGGAGGGTCTCGATCTTGCGGACCGCGACCTCGCCTCCTCCGACCACGAGGCAGCGCTTGTCCTTGACGGAAAAGCCTATCGGAAGATATGTGTTGGGCAATGTCAGGCCGCGGTTTCTCCCCGCACGGAGAGCACGATCTTGTAGAAGGCGGTCAATAGCAGAAGCCCCGCAGCGTACACGCCCAGGCTGATCATGAGCTCGGGCGCCGTGGGCCAGTACTTGGCGACGCGGCCCAGCGGCGTGGGGATGAACCCGGTCACGACCATGCCGAGCCCCTTGTCGATCCAGATGGAGCCGAAGATCGCGAGGCACGCGACCGACAGGGTCCACTCGCGGCGCCTCGTGCCCGGGTTGAGCAGGAGGGCGAGCGCTAGGACGGCCAAGGCCACGGAGACCCGCATCCAGGGGACGAGGGTCGCGTCCCCGCCCAGGCCCGCGAAGAGGTACTGGAAGTGGGAGATGTGCTCGGGCATGCCGCTGTAGATCGCGGTGAAGAGCTCCATCAGGACGAAGAAGACGTTGACCACCATGGCGTAGGTCGCGATCACGGCGAGCTTGCCGACCGCGACCGAGCCCGCGTCGAAGCGGCTCACCCTCTTAATGACCATGCACAGCAGGATCAGGATGGCGGGGCCCGAGGCGAAGGCCGACGCCAGGAACCGCGGGGCCAGGACGGCGGTCAGCCAGAAGGGCCGGGCGGCCAGGCCCGCGTAGAGGAACGCCGTGACCGTGTGGATGCTGACGGCCCAGGGGATGGAGAGGATGATGATGGGCTTGATCCAGGCGGGCGGGGGGACCCCGTTGCGCTCCGCGCTCAGTGTGACGTAGCCGATCAGGGCGTTCAAGGCCAGGTAGCCGTTTAAGGCGATGACGTCCCAGAAGATCATGGAGTTGGGGGTCGGGTGGAGCATGATGTTCATCAGGCGCAGGGGCTGGCCCATGTCGACCAGGATGAACGACACGCACATGATGATCGCCGACACGGCCAGGCATTCCCCGAGGATGGTGATCTTCCCGAACTCCTTGTAGTCGTGCAGGTAGTAGGGCAGGACCACCATGACCGCGGAGGCGGCCACGCCGACCAGGAAGGTGAACTGGGCGATGTAGAAGCCCCAGGCGACGTCGCGGCCGAGGCCCGTGATCCCCAGCCCGACGTTGAACTGCCAGAGATAGCAGAGCCCGCCGATCAAGCAGACGGCCAGCAGGCCCAAGATCCAGAGCCAGTATTTCCAGCCGCCGAGCAGCGCTTTCTCTAGCATGGGGGCCTCAGGGAGCCAGGTAATAGACCTTGGGCCTGGTGCCAAGGCCGGGCTTGCGCACCAGGGAGAAGTTCGACTTGAGGAGCTTGCGGACCTCGGAGCCCTCGTCGGAGAGGTCCCCGAAGACCAGCGCCTTGGCCTTGCAGGCCTCGACGCAGGCCGGGGGCTTGCCCTGGGCCAGGCGTTCCTCGCAGAAGGTGCACTTCTCGACCACGCCCCTCGTCCTGGTGGGGAACTCGGCCCGGACCTTCTTGATGAAGGGCCGGGGGTCCCGCCAGTTGAAGCTGCGGGAGCCGTAGGGGCAGGCCACGATGCAGTACCGGCATCCGATGCACCGGTGCCAGTCCATCATCACGATCCCGTCCTCCTCCCTCCTCCAGGTCGCCTTGGTCGGGCAGACCTTGGCGCAGGCTGGCTTCTCGCAGTGGTTGCACAAGAGGGGCGTTGGAAGGTCCCCGAGGCCGGCCTTCTCGAAGTCGTGCCCCTCTCCGTGGAAGGCGTGCTCGAAGGGCTCCTTCCAGATCCATTTGACCTCTTCCTTGGGGTTGCCGAGATCCGGGACGTTGTGCTCCTGGTGGCAGGCGGCGATGCAGTCTCTGCAGCCCTCGTCCTTCCAGCACTTGCGCAGGTCGACCGCCATTCCCCATTGGCGGCTTGCCCGCGGCCGGCGTTCATGCCGCGGGCGTGCCGCTTCCTCAGCCGACTGGGGGCGGCCGGCCTTGGAGGCGGTCTCGGCGGCCGCGGCCCAGCGGCCCGTGACCGCCGCGAGCGCGGCGCACCCGGCGGCCTTGAGGAATTCCTTTCTGTTGATCACTTTATGTCCTCGGGCTTGACGTGGCAGTTCCAGCAGACCGGCTTGGCTCCGGCGTAGTCGTGGCAGCGGGAGCAGAAGTTCTTCTCGTTCGAGTGGCACTTGAGGCAGGTGCGGGTGAGGCTCTTGTCGAACCGCCTCCCGTCGGGGGTGACGTAGTCCCGCTGGCCGTCGCGCACGACCTGGGTCCTCCACTCGTCCAGAAGCTGCATGTGGCTCGCCCTGATGACCTCCCGGGGGAGGACGCACCGGCGCTCCGCGGCGGGGAGATCAAGCCTCGGCGCCGCGGCGCTCGATCGGGCGAGCGAGGCGTACCACAGGGGGGAGGTCGCCAGGGCGAGGAAGACCGCCAGGCCCGCTAGGATCTTGCCGGTGTCATGCATCCTTCTTCCCTCCCTTTTCGGCGGCGAAAGGCTGGCCGCGCAGGTCGCCGGTCCTCTTCTCTCCTTTCATGACCAAGGCGTTGCCCACCAGCTCGTGGAGAGCCGCGACCTGGACTCCGGGGACCCAGAACTCCATGAGCGGCGGCAGGGTCGCTTTGTCGATGGCGCAGATGCAGGCCAGGAGGTTGACCCCGTGCTTCTCGTGGACGTGCCGGACCGCGTTGGCCCTGGGGAAGCCTCCGCGCATGCGCATCTCGAGGTTCTCGTCGGTGCCGATGCCGGAGCCCGAACCGCAGCAGAAGGTCTCCTCCCGGATGGTGTTCTCCGGCATCTCGAAGAAGTTGTTGCAGACGCTCTTCAGGACGAACCGCGGCTCCTCGAAGAGCCCCATGGCCCGGGCGGGGTTGCAGGAGTCGTGGAAGGTGACCCTCCAGTGGTCGTTGCGGCTGCAGTCGAGCTTGACCTTGCCGTGCTTGATCAGGTCCGCCGTGAACTCCGCGATGTGCACCATCTTCGTGGAGGCCGCGTTCTCGAAGGGCGTGCCGGTGATCGGGGAGACCGGCGCCTCCAGGAAGTCGGCCGGGCCGTTCATGGTGTCCATGTACTGGTGCAGGACACGCCACATGTGGCCGCACTCCCCGCCGATGATCCACTTGACGCCCAGCCTCCTGGCCTCGGCGTAGATCTTGGCGTTCAAGCGCTTCATCATCTCTGATGAGTGGAACAGCCCGAAGTTCCCGCCCTCGGAGGCGAACGTGCTCAGCGTGTAGTCGAGCCCGATCTCGTGGAACAACGCCAGGTAGCCCAGGAAGCCGAAGTAGTGCGGGTCGCCGAAGTAGTCGGCCGAGGGCACGACGAAGAGGATCTCGGCGCCCTTCTTGTTGATGGGGGCCTCGACCCGGACGCCGAAGATGCTCTCCAGGTCGTCCAAGGCGAAGTCCACGGAATCCTTGAAGCCGTGGGGCTGGATGCCCAGGTGGTTGCCGGTCCTGAAGCAGTTGGAGGCCGGGGTGGTGATCCAGTCGATGCCAAGGCCCAGGAGGTTCAGGAGCTCCCGGCCCATCATCGTGATCTCGGCCGTGTCGATGCCGTAGGGACAGAAGACCGAGCAGCGGCGGCATTCGGTGCACTGGTAGAAGTAGAGGAACCACTCCTTGATCACGTCGATGGTGAGCGGCCTCGCGCCGGCGAGGCTCCCGAGGATCTTCCCGGCGGCGGTGAAGTCGTTGCGGTAGACCGAGCGCAGGAGCTCCGCGCGCAGGACCGGCATGTTCTTGGGGTCGCCCGAGCCGATGTAGAAATGGCACTTGTCCGCGCAGGCGCCGCAGCGCACGCAGACGTCCATGAAGACCTGGAGGGACCGGTACTTAGAGAGGCGCTCGCGCAGCCCCTCCAGGACGATCCGCTGCCAGTCGGGAGGGAGCTTCCAGTCCGCTTCCATGGGCTGCCAGGCGCGCGGGTTCGGGAGGCCGAGGTACTGGGCGCTCTTCGGGTTGGCGCCGTAGTTGAAGGTCCCTTTGCGCAGATCCGGCAAGGTCCGCGTCCAGCCTTCCGGCGGCACGACGTAATCGATGCTCGCCACCTCGTCGGGCTTGAGTTTGGGTTCCGTCATTTGGGCTCCTTCTCCAGAGGGAGGCCCGCGCCCTTCATGAGGGTCCGGAACTCGTCCTCGTACTCCTCATAGGTGTGGACTCTGACCGGGGGGTTCCAGGGGTTCAAGTGCCGCTTCATCCGGTTGTTGTTGGCCAGGTTCCTGGTGGGGCTCAGGAAGACCCCGCCCAGATGCATGAGCTTGCTGAACGGGAGATAGGCCAGGAGGCTTGAGACCAGCAGGAGATGGACGAAGAAGAGCGCGCCGATCCCCTCCGGGAGGGCCGGCTGGAGCGTCGAGAGCCCCATGGCGAGCTCCTTGACCGCGATCACGTCCAGCTTGGTGAAGTGCCTCATGAGTATCCCGGAGCCCGCGATCCCCAGGATCAGGAAGAGGGGAAGGTAGTCGGCCGCCAGGGAGATGTATCGCAGCTGGGGGCTCAGGAGCCTGCGGGCGAGCAGGTAGCCGGCGGCGGCCAGGAGGCCCAGGGAGCTCATGTAGACGACCGGGACGCCGACCTCGAGGATGCCGTCCATCCTCAGCGCGAAGAGCACGGGGAAGGGGACCGGTTCCATGAAGAACCGCATGTGCCTGACGACGACCGCCAAGAGCGACCAATGGAACGTCATGGCCCCCAGCCAGAGCCACTTGTTCTCAGCGTAGATGAGCCGCGGCCCGTCCCGGAGCTCGGAGCGGGTGTTCCTGAAGAGGGAGCGGAAGCACAGGACCTCCAGGGCCATCCTGGCGGCCACCCCGAGGGCGGTGTGGGGGTTGTCGAGAGGGCTGCTCTTGACCCAGGGCAGCGAGTTCTGCTGGCCGCAGGTCGTCGGGATCCGGAACGGGACCGGCGCGCGCGCCCACCGCAGGACGCGGATCACGATCCCCAGAAGGAAGACGGCCGCCGCGGCGTAGGGGACCACGATCCCCAGGACGAAGGCGGACGGCCGAGCCCCCGCGCCCGCGACGGCGACGGCCGTGAGGACGGCGACGACAATGAGCGAGACTAGGGCGTTCATGGCTGGTCCTCTCCTGGTCGGTCCGTGCGTTGGAAGCGGCATCGCCTTTCGATCTCGTTCTCCCTGATTCCGCGAAGCTGCTCGCGGCAGCCCATGTAGACGTCGAAAGCCGCGAGCGCGGCCCGGTCGATGCGGGCGTCCAGCGCCCGTAAATCCGGGTCCCCTTCGGGAGCGGAGAACGACCGCCCTCCGGGGGCCTGGCCTCCCATGGCCAGGCCGGCGGATTGCCCGGCCACGGCGTCCTTGAGCATGAAGACGAACGCCACGGCCTGCGACGGGGAGAAGTCCTGGACCGAGCGGATCCTGATGACCCGGTCGAGGGCCCCGCGGAGCGCCTCGGGGCCCTCCCCCGCGGCCAGCCCGTCATAGAGCTCGAAAAGGGCCTCAAGGGTGGTGCGGCCCACGGGGTTGTTGAAGCGGTCCCGCTCGCTCTTGAGGAACCTCGCCGTTTCCCGGGGATAGGTCCCCACGACGCGGTCGAACCAGTCGTGGACGATCGCGTCGCGCTTCTGAACCAGGAAGTCTTCGGTCAACTTCCTAGACGCAGCCCGTGGGCTTGGCCAGGCCCGCGACTTTGCAGGCGCCCTTGGCCGGCCCGGAAGGGTAGAGCTCGTAGATGCGCTTGAGCGGCAGGCTGGTCTCCTTGCAGAGCTTCCGGATCATGGGAGCGATGCCGAACTTCAGGTAGTAGTCCCTAAGATAATGGACGAGCTTCCAATGCTCCTCCGACATCTCCGAAACGCCCTCGGTGGTCGCCAGGGCCTTGGCGATGTCCTCGTTCCACTTGTCGGGCTCCTGCATGAACCCGTCTTCGTCGACTTCGATCTTCACGGCGCCCAGCTCGAATACCGGCATGTGATACCTCCTGATTTGCTGCGAAATCAATGCATCTCGATGTAGCCGCAAGGGCAGTTCTCCGCGCACTTCTTGCACCCGTTGCAGAACTCCATCTTGAACTTGTACGGCTGGCCCTTGACGAGGGGCTTGATCACGGCGTTGTCCTGGCAGAGGCTCCAGCACGAGCCGCAGTGGAAGCAGAGGCCGCAGCTGAGGCAGCGCTTGGCGTCGGAGACGGCCTCGGCCTCGGACAGGGTCGAGGCGATCTCGGTCTTGAGCGAGAGGAGCGCCTCGGCCGGGGGAAGCTTCTTCACCCCGGAGCGCTTGGCTTCGTCGTAGTGGGAGAGCTTGAGCTTGTCGGCCCGGATCGGCTCGCCGGAGGGGGCAGCGCCCGCGGAGGGGACCTCTCCCGTGATGGCCTCGTGGATGGCGGCGGCCGCGGTCCTGCCGTGGAAGATGGCGTGCACCACCAGGGCGAGCTGGACGTTGTCGCCGCCGGAGTAGACGCCGTCCTCCTTCGTCTTGAACTTCGCGTCCGTCTTGATCCAGTCCTTGCCCTCCCGCAGGGCGTCGAACCCCGTGAAGTCGGGCTGCTGGCTGACCGCCGCGATCAGGGTCGTGAACTCCAGGTCGTAGGTGTCGCCCTCGATGGGGACGGGGCTCGCCCTGCCGGACGAGTCCGGCTCGCCGAGCTTCATGCGCTGGCACTTCATGCCGGTCGCCCTGCCGTCCTTGGTGTAGACCTCGATCGGGGCGGCGAGGAAGTCGATCCGGACGCCGTCTTCGATGGCGCCCTCGATCTCCTCGTGGATCGCCGGCATCTCGGCGCGGGTCCGGCGGTAGAGGATGATGGTCTCGGCGCCCAGGCGGCGCGACACCCGCGCGGCGTCGATGGCGGTGTCGCCTCCCCCGATCACGACGACCTTGTTCCCGAGGTCGAGCTTCTCGTCGCAGTTGATCCGGTGCAGGAAGTCGGTGCCGGCGAACACGTTGGGGGCGTCCTCCCCGGGGACGCGCAGCTTCTTGCCCTGGTGGGCGCCGAGCCCGACGAAGACCGCCTTGTAGTCCTTGCGCAGCGTCTCCAGGGGGATGTCCCTGCCGACCGCGGTGTTGCACTTGAGCTCCACCCCCATGTCCAGGATGCGCTGGATCTCGGCGTCCAGGACCTCGGGCGGCAGGCGGTAGTCGGGGATCCCGTAGCGGAGCATGCCGCCCGACTTGGGGAAGGACTCGAAGATCGTCACCGGATATCCCCGGCGGGCCAGGTGGTAGGCGCAAGAGAGCCCCGCGGGACCGGAGCCGACCACGGCGATCTTCTCGGAGCGTCGCGCCTCGGTGAGCTTGGCCGGGACGAGCTTCTTCCTGAGGCCGAAGTCCCCGATGAACCTCTCGAAATTGTTGACGCTGACGGCGCCGTCCTTCTCCTTGCGGTTGCACTCCGTCTCGCACGGATGGGGGCAGACCCGCCCGCAGACAGCGGGCAGGGGCGTCGTCTCCAGGAACCTGCGCCACGCCTCCTCCAGCCCGGCCTCGAGCGTCTTGCCGAACTCCTCCGCCTTGGAGACCGCCATGAGGGCTTCCCGGATCATGTTGTGGTTCGGACAGCCATGGGTGCAGGGAGGGGGCTTCTCGATGAGCTGGGGCCTGAGCGGCGAAGACTCGACGCTCGATCCTCCCGAGGAGCCGCGCAGCCCCCCCAGCCCCTGCTTCTTCTTGACGACCTTCTTGACGATCATGTTCATATCTGGTTGGCGGCGGCGTCCAGGCCGGATGGCGCGGCGTGCCGGCCTCTCCACTTTTCGGCGAATGTCGCGGCTTGGGATACCATCCTGGCCGCCCAATCCCTCGCGCCGTCGGCATGGATGTGTGTGAAGCATGCCATGGCGTTCCCGTGCACCAGGCCGTCCCGCCGGTCCCCCAATCCGGTCCCCAGCTCGACGCGCAGGCAGGTCCGGGCCTCCCGCGGGATCAGCCTCGGGGCCGAGTAGTGGAACTCGTGGCCTTTGATCTCGGAGCCCGTCGCGAAGAACGGGTTGGGGCGGTCGACGCGCGCGCGCGTGTAGCCGTGTCCCGCGGGCCTCGGATGCATCAGCAGGTCCACCGGGAAGACCCCGGCCATGGGATGGCGGACTCCCTGGAAGACGATGGACCTCGAAAGATAGATCAGGCCGCCGCACTCGGCGTAGATGGGGAGCCCCGCGTCCGAGGCGGCCCTGACCGAGTCCATCATCGGGCGGTTGCCTGCCAGGCGCTCGGCGTGGGTCTCCGGGAACCCGCCGCCGATGTAGAGCGCGTCGGCATCGGGGAGCGAGTCGTCGTCGAGCGACGAGACGCCGACGAGCTCGGCGCCCCGGGCCGCGAGGGCCTCGAGATTCTCCGGGTAGTAGAAGGTGAAGACCCGGTCCTTGAAATACGCGATCCTGACCCGCTTCTTTACCGAAGGGGTCTCGGCGGGGTCTCGGCGCTCGACGCCCCCGGCGAGCGGAGCGGCCTTCCCGGCCGCGGCGATGAGGCCCTCCACATCGAGGTGCCTCCCGGCCACGGCCAGCAGCCGGGCATCCAGGCCGGCGAGCCTATGCCGGCCGCCTCCGCATCCCATGGCCAGGCCCCATTCCGCGGGAGTGACCAGGCCCAGGTGGCGGCCCGGGATGAGGGCCGCGTCGTCTCCCAGCCGCGGGATCACTCCGAGGACCGGCAGGCCGCAGGCTTTCGTGACGGCGCTCGAGACGATGTCCGCGTGGCGCCGGCCGGCCACCTTGTTCAGGATGACGCCGACGATGTCGGCCCTCGGGGGGAAGGAGAGGCAGCCGCGGATCAACGCCGCCGTCGTGCGCGTCATCTTCTGGACGCAGACCACGAGCGCCACGGGGGCGCCGAGCAGCCCGGCCAGGGCCGCGGTGCTGTGCGTCCCGTCGGCGTCCTGGCCGTCAAAGAGGCCGCGGTTGCCCTCGATGACCGCGATGTCGGACCCCGCCGCGTGGGAGGCGAACCGGCGGCGGACGACGCCCGGCTCGACCATGTAGGTGTCGAGATTGCGGCAAGGGGTCCGCGCCGCCCGGCCCAGCCAGGCCGCGTCGATGTAGTCCGGACCCTTCTTGAAGACCGAGGGGCGCAGGCCCTTCCGTCGCAGTGCGGCGAGCAGAGCCAGGCTGACGACGGTCTTGCCGGAGTCGCCGGAGAGACCGGCGATGACAAGGCGCGGCAGCTTAGTCGTTGGCCGCGGCCTCTCGGTGGGGGAGCTCGATGTAGCTGCCCCCGAAGTAGGTGTAGACGCACCGTCCGGAGTTGATTAGCTTCTTGATCGCGTCCTTGCAGGTCTGCTTGTCGACCTCCGGGCCGAACATCTCGACCATGGACTTATTGAGGTCCATGGCCTTGAGCTTCTTCAAGCCCGCGGCGTCCTTCACGAGGTTGAACATGGCCTCGGCGACTTCATCCACTGATTTTGCCACTTACAGCCTCCTAGCGACAGATATTCGAGCTTCGCGGCAAGAGGCGCCAGGCTTGGGCCGCGGTTCAAGACCGGGGTTCAAGCCTGGGCGCCCGGCCTAGAACGTCAGATGCGTCGAGCGCTTGAAGGTTAGGCCCGCGTGCCTGAAGTCGTCGATGTGCTCCTTCTGGAACTGTATGCCGGCCATCTTGAAGAACTTCGGCCAGCTGATGCGGTTGATCCACTCGCCCATCCGCTCGTATTTCCGGGCGTTCTTGGCCCACAGGTCGACGAGGTTCCTCACGGCCTCGGTCACCTCGGGCCAGCGCGGCGGGTTGTTCGGCAGATAGGGGATCGCCAGCTTGGAGAACATCGGCTCCACGCGCGCGTTGGAGACCTTCCCTCCGACCCAGATCGAGACGCCGTCGTTCAAGGGATTGTTCATCTTCATGGCCGGGCAGACCGTGAAGCAGTTCGCGCAGAACATGCACTTCTCCTCGATGACCTCGACGGACGGCAGGCCGTTGACCGTCGCGGGCCGGATGGCCGCGGTCGGGCAGGAGGCGCTGGCGCTGGGGATCTCGCAGAGCTTCTTGAGGTTCGCGTGGTCGAGCTTCGGAGGCCGGCGGTGGATGCCGAGGATGGCGATGTCCGAGCAGTGCACCGCGCCGCACATGTTGAGGCAGCAGGCCAGGGCGATCCGGAGCTTGCCGGGGAGCTCCCTCTGCTCGAAGCGCCCGATCAGGTCGTCCATGACGGACTGGACGATGCCCGAGGCGTCGGTCGCGGCCGAGTGGCAGTGGATCCACCCCTGGGTGTGGACGATGGCGGAGATCGCGTTGCCGATGCCGCCCACGGGATGGCCGAGCTTCTTGAGGTCGGCGATCAGCGGCTCGATATTCTCGGACTTGTCGGTCAGGAACTCCACGTTGTGGCGGCTGGTGAACCGGAAGTAGCCGTCGCAGTACTTGTCGGCCAGGTCGCAGTACAGGCGGATCTTGTCGATGCTGAGCAGCCGGCCGGAGGCCGCGCGCACGGTGAAGAGCTTGTCCCCCGACTCGGCGTGGTGGACCATGACGCCGGGCTTGAGTATCTCGTGGTACTTCCACTTGCCGTAGTTCTTCTTGATCGCCGGCGGCAGGAACCTCTCGTATTGCGGAGGGCCGAAATCGGTCCGTCTTTCCGCGACTGCTTGAGTCATGTTTCTACCTCTCTTGTCTTGCTGGCTATCGTTCGCCGGCGCTTTCGCTACTTCTTCTCTCCTTCGCCTTCTTCCTCGAAATATTCCTCGTAGAACACGTACGGGTTCTCGCGCGGATGGGCCACCATCTCGGGCTGGGGCTCGAGCCCGATCGCTTCCAGGAAGTTGCCCATGCCGACGCGCTGGATGAACTCGCCGATCCGCTCCCTGTTCTTGCCCTCCTCGCACCAGAGGTCCCAGATCTTCGTGACGATCTCCTTGAGGTCGGCGTAGGGAGGCTCCATCTTGGTGAAGGGGATCAGCACCGACGAGAGGAGCGCGCCCTCGATGATGGGCGCCTTGGAGCCGATGAGCACGGTCGCGCCGCGGTCCTTTCCGGGGGCGAGCGCCTTGGGCATGGCGTTGATGCAGTGCATGCAGCGGCGGCAGTACTGGTTGTCGATGTCCAGCTTCTTGCCGTCCCACTTCATGCACTTGGCGGGGCAGTTGCCGATCACGTCGTTCTGGATGTCCAGCCCGCCCTTGGCGTATTCCTGGACCGCGGCCTGGTCGACCTGGATGGCGTCGCGCCAGGTGCCGATGATGGACATGTCCGCGCGGGCGATGGAGGCCACGCAGTCGTTGGGGCAGCCCGAGAACTTGAACTTGAACTTGTACGGGAACGCCGGACGGTGGATCTCGTCCTGGAAGGCCATGGTGAAGTCGTAGCAGGAGCGCATGGTGTCGTAGCAGGCCCACTCGCAGCGCGCCTTGCCGACGCAGCAGCTAGGCGTGCGGACCGCGGAGCCCGAGCCTCCCAGGTCGAAGTCGAGAGCCCCAAGCTCCGCGAAGACGGGCTCGAGATCGGCGGTCTTGGTGCCGAGCAGGATGATGTCGCCGGTCGAGCCGTGCATGTTGGTCAGGCCGGAGCCGTGCTTCTCCCAGAGGTCGCAGATCTTGCGCAGGGCGTCGGTCTTGTAGAACCAGCCGGCCGGGTGGTTGACCCGGATCGTGTGGAAATGGGAGACGCCCGGGAACTTCTCGGGGAGGTCCGAGTACCTCCCGATGACGCCGCCGCCGTAGCCCATGACCCCGACGATGCCGCCGTGCTTCCAATGGCCGATCTTCTCCTTATAAGACTGCTCCAGCTGGCCGAGGAGGTCCCTGGCCATGGGGCTCTTCTTCGCGGCCGCCTTCATCTCCTTGACGAAGCTCGGCCACTTGCCCTTCTCCAGCTCATCGAGTAACGGAGTCTGCGGCATCTGCTCAGCCATGGTACCCTCTATCTGTTCCGGTTTGTCGTCCCGACAAGAGCGCCGTCCGGCGCGCAAGAACATCGGCTTCGAATGGCCTATTGAACCTAATATCGGCCTAATATGAATTGACCTGGGTCAACCCGCCCTATTGACCCGGGTCAGCGGGCGCGGCTACCCCGCCTCCTTGCGCCGCTCGATGCCTTCGATCTTGCGCATGGCCCCGGCGGAGACCGGCAGGCCCTTGAAGACCGGCTGGGCCAGGGGGCAGGGATCCTCGTCGGAGTCCGCGTGGTTTCTCGCGTGGATATTCTCCAGGGCTGAGGCCACGCTGCGGAAGATGTGCTCCTCCCCGATCCGGTCGTGGAGGCCGGTGCGCCGCATGACGTCGAGCACCGACTCGTTGAGGCCGCTGATCGAGATCCCGTAGCCCGCCTCGCGGATGCGGGCCACGATGCTCGAGAGCATGTCCTCGCCCGTGGCGTCGAGCTCGTTGATGCCGTTGCCCACGATGTGGACGTGCTTGAGATCCGGCATGCCGGCCACGCGCTCGAGGATGGCGTCCTCGAGGTAGTTGACGCTCGCGAAGAACAGCGAGCTGTTGCACCGGATGACCGCGATGCGCCGGCACTGCGCCAGCCCCAGCCTCTCAGCGTTCCTGTAGGCCCCGTCCGTGTATTTCGAGAGGATGGCGATGTCGGGCTTGGTGGTGCGCAAGAGATAGAAGCCCAGGGACAGGATCACGCCCAGGGAGATGCCGCGGTCGAGGTGCGGCGCGAAGACCAGGGTGGCGGCGAAGGTGACCAGGGTGATGACCCCGTCGTGCTTCTGGGCGTGCCAGGCGTGCAGGAAGCCCCGGATGTTGAGCAGCCCGATGACCGCCATCATGATGATCGAGGCCAGCACCGCCTGGGGGAGGTGGTAGAGGAGCGGCGTGAAGAAGAGCATGACGACGGCCACCAGCACCGCGCTGAAGACGTTGGAGAGGCCCGTCACCCCTCCGGCCGAGAGGTTGACCGCGGACCGCGAGAAGGAGCCCGACACCGGGTAGCCCTGGGTCACGGATCCGGCCATGTTGGCCAGCCCCTGGCCGATCAGTTCCTGGTCGGGGTCGAGCCGCTGGCCGGTCCTGGCGGCCATGGATTTGGCGATGGAGATCGCCTCCATGAAGCCCAGCATCGAGATGATGACGACCATGGGGAACAGGCTCAGCATGATGTTGAGGTCGAACTTGGGGGCCTTGAGCCTTGGGAGGCCTTCCGGGATGCGGCCGACCACCGCTCCCCCCGCCATCAGGGTCAGGGAGTCTTCCTTCAAAGCCGAATTGCCCACTTTGAGGCGCCAGGTCCTGCGGTCCCCGGAGGGCTCCTCGATCCGTTCGAACCTCATCTCGCGCAGGAGGGCCCGGCTCGCCGCGCTGCTTTCCTTGTGCTCCTTGATGCCGAGGTTGAGCAGGTCCAGTTCGTGGCGCAGCGTCATCAGCCTGGCCGACGGGCCATGGGTCTTCTTGGCCTCCTGGATGCGGGCGCTGAGCCCCACGCGCTCCGCGCTGAGCCGGTCGACCTCATCGAGCGCTCCGTTGTAGTCCGCGACGACCTGCCTAGTGCGGGCCGAATCGAGACGCTCGACGGTCGTCGCGAGGTTGTCTTCGAACCCCGCGGCCCAGGACAGGATGGTGGTCAAGACCACCACCACCAGGACGTTCGGGACCCTGGGTCGAAAGCGCTTCAAGCCCGCCATGATGGCGAAGGAAAGGGCCGCGAGCCCGAAGGTGGGCCAGTGGGTGCAGGCCCAGGCCGCCTTCACGACGTTGACGATGGTCTGGTAGTAGTGCTCCGCGTTGTCCACCTGCACCCCGAAGATCTGGGGGAGCTGGGAGGAGGCGATGATGAAGGCCGCGGCGTTGGTGAAGCCGTTGACCACCGGATGGGAGAGGAAATTCACGATCATCCCGAGCTTGAGCGTCCCCAGGAGGAGCTGGAAGACGCCCACCATGAAGGCGAGGAGCAACGCGTAGGCGATGTAGCCCTCGCTTCCCGCGGTGGCGTAGGGCTCCAGCGCCGTCGCCGTCATCAAGGAGACCATGGCCACGGGCCCGGTGGCCAGCTGTTGGCTCGACCCGAAGAGGGAGGCGACCATCGGGGGCAGGAAGGCGGCGAAGAGGCCGTAGTACGGGGGCAGGCCGGCCAGCTGGGCGTAGGCCATGGACTGCGGGATGAGGACCAGCCCCACGGTGGCGCCGGCCACAAGGTCGGAGCGCAGGCGCGCGGGGGAATACCCCCGGACCCACCCCAGGAAGGGGAAAAAACGGACGAGCGCGCCGTTCGGCTGGGCCTGGGTCGTTGCCATGAAGGGCCGGCCTATTTCTCCCTCTTATCGGTCTTGTCGAGGTGGCAGAGCTGGGCCAGCTCGCCGATCAGCTCTACGGTGCGCACCACGCCGATCACCTCTTTGTCCTTCATGACCGGCACGAAGCTCAGGTTGTGTTCGACCATCTTGAGCATGACCTTCACGAGGTCGTCGGCGTGGTCCACGGACTCCCGGATGGGAGTCATGATGTCGCTGACCGGGCGCTGGAGCTTCTCGATGATCTTCTTGGAGAGCGTCTCGTGGGCTCCGGCGGGGGTCTTGGAGCCGAACAGGCCCGGCCGCAGGATGTGCGAGAGCGACTCGGGCTCTAGCCCGCGCAGGATGTCCCGCCGCCGGACCATCCCCAGGAGCTCGTAGGCTTCGTTGAAGACCAGGACCACCCTAGGAAGGGACTTGCGGCCTCCCACGTCGAACTCGGCCTTCTCGAACTCCGCCATGGCCTGGCACAGGGTGAACCAGTAGGGGACATGGGGATACTCGTCCAGCGGGATCATCAAGTCCTTCGCCGTTCTCCGGTCCATCAGACTCCCTCCTTTTCCGAATTCACTCATGGCTGTCCCGGCGCCTTGGCTCTATAGTACCGCTCGAAAAGCCAGCCCAGGAAGAACTTCGCGAATTCAGGGTCGTCGGTGACCTGCTTATAGAACTTGAAGTTGGAGTCCATCATCTCCTGCAGGCGGTCGTTGACCACATGCTCGAAGGTGAGGCGGGCGTTTTCCGGCGGGTTGACTTGGACGCTGGCCGCGAGGGCGGCGTCGCCGGCCAGGCGTTCCTCCAGCTGCTCGATGAACACCCTGTCCTTCTCCGTGAAGTCGGTCCCGAACCGCTCATTGAGAAGCTTGATGATCTGCGAGAGGGTCTCAAGCTCCTCCGGCGGCATCCGGTAGCCGTCCTTCGGGCCCTGGGGCTCAAGTTCGGCGGTACCGCGCGGCAGGGGAATTCCGCCGCTTGTTTTCTGCTCGATCCGGTAGGAGTCCATGTCGATGTTCTTGCGGATCTCGACCGGCAGAACTATCTCCGGCAGCGGGAGCTTGCGGAGCAGCATCCTGCCGAAGTTGTAGAGCTTTTCCAGGTCCGTATCCACGAAGGTGATGACCTGGGACAGGAAGGCGTAAAGGCGCACGAAGTCGTTGAGCTGGCCGCGGAAGTCCACCTTCTCGCCGTCTTCCGCGTCCCGGAAGCGGTCCACCACCGGGACCAAGGCGGAGTGCAATTTCTCCTGGGTGGCTTTCGGATCGAACCAGACCGACGCGAAGCGCTCCACGTCGTTCCTGTCGTAGAAATGAAAGTCCGCGAGCCGGTTTTGCAGGTCGTAGAGCAGATTGGGATCGGTGCCCTCTTTGAGCAGGGTCTTGTCGTAGTAGTCGGCGAAGGCCTTCTGGATCTGGCCCGGCTCATTGGAAAAGTCCAAAACCATGGTTTCCTCTTTGCCGGGGTGGATTCGATTGAGCCGGGAGAGGGTCTGCACCGCGCCGACTCCTCCCAGCTTCTTGTCCACGTACATGGTATGGAGCAGGGGCTGGTCAAAGCCGGTCTGAAACTTGTTGGCGACGATCAGGATTCGGTACTCGTCCCGCTTGAAGGTCTCCGAGGTCTGGGACTCCGGAAAGCCGTTCATGCCTGGTTCGGTGTAGTCGGCCCCGCCGTCCTTGACCGTGCCTGAGAAGGCCACCATGGCCTTGAAAGGGTAGCCCTTCTCCTTGAGGTAACGGTCCACGGCCAGCTTGTAGCGGACCGCGTGGAGGCGGGACCGGGTGACGATCATGGCCTTGGCTTTTCCGCCGATCCGCGGCATGGACTTCTCGGCGAAGTGCTCCACCATGATCCGGACTTTCTTGGAGATGGCGTGGTCGCTCAAATCCACGAAGGCCTTGAGCAGGTAGGTGGCCTTGGCGCGGTCGTAGCGAGGGTCGTCCTTGATCGTCTTGAGAAGGCTCCAGTAGCTCTTGTAGGTGGTGTAGTTCTCCAGGACGTCCAGGATGAACCCCTCCTCGATGGCCTGGCGCATGGTGTAAAGGCTGAACGGCGAAAAGCGCCCGTCGGCTTGTTTCTGCCCGAAAAGTTCGAGGGTCTTGTGCTTGGGCGTGGCCGTGAAGGCGAAGGTGCTCACGTTGGGAAGGCGGCCGCGAGCCTTCATCTCGGAGGCGATCCGGTCCTCCATGTCCTCGCATCCGTCGGCGTCCTCCAGCTCCGCGTCCTCCAGCGTCCCGGCGGACAGAACCAGCTTGAGGCTCTTGGGGCTCTCGCCCGACTGCGAGGAATGCGCCTCGTCTATGATGACGGCGAAGCGTTGCCCGGGCAGGGATTGTATGTCGCCGACGATCTGGGGGAACTTCTGCAAGGTGGTGACGATGATGTTCTTGCCGTCCTGCAAGGCCTGCTTGAGCTGTCGGGAGGTCTGGTCGATGTTCTCGACCAACCCCAGGGTCTGCTCGAACTGGCGGACGGTGCGCTGAAGCTGGCGGTCCAGGACGCGGCGGTCCGTGATGACGATGATGGAGTCGAACACGCGCCGGTCCTTCACGTCATGCAGGGCCGATAGCTGATGGGCGAGCCATGCGATGGAGTTGGACTTCCCGCTGCCGGCGCTGTGCTGGATCAGGTATTGTTGACCCGTTCCGGTTCCCTGTGCGTCGGCCAGCAGCCGCCTCACGCAGTCAAGCTGGTGATAGCGGGGGAAGACCATGGACTTCTTTCCCGTCTTGCGGCCTTTGTCGTCCTCGTCCTCGACGACATGGACGAAGTTTTGGATGAGGTCCAGGACGCTGTCTTGCGACCAGATGCGCTCCCACAGATAGGCCGTGGAAAAGCCCCCCAGGGCCGGGGGATTGCCCGCTCCGGTTCCATTGCCGCGGTTGAAGGGCAGGAAACGGGTCTTGGGGCCTTGGAGGTGCGTGGTGAGGTAGACGAGGTCGGGGTCCACGACAAAATGGACGAGACAGCGGCCGAAGGCGAACAAGGGCTCCCGCGGGTCGCGGTCGAACTTGTATTGGCGAATGGCGTTTTGTACGTTCTGCCCCGTCAGCGGGTTCTTGAGTTCAGCGGTGGAGATGGGCAGCCCGTTGAGGAAAATGGCGAGGTCCAGGCTGTTCTCATCTCTCTGGCTGTACTTGAGCTGGCGGACGACCGTGAAGATGTTGGCCTGGTAGAGTTTGCGTATCTCGTCGTTTAGCCCGCTGGCCGGTCGGAAGTAGGCCAGTTGGAACTTGCAGCCGTTGTTCTTGATGCCCTTGCGCAGGACCTCCAAGGTCCCGCGCGTCTGGACCTCAGAGGCCAGGCGCTTGAGCAGGTGGTCCTTGGCGTCCGCGCCGTGCTGTACTTTGAGTTTCTCCCACTCTGCGGGTTGGGTGGCGTAGATGAAGTCCATGACCGCGCCGGGGTCCAGGCACAGGCCGCGGTCGTAGTCCTCCAGCCGGCCTTTCCGGTAGCCGCCGGGAGCGCCGAGGTAGCCTGCCAGGACATCGCCGGCCGCGGAGGCTCCGTCCACGGCGGCGGCCTGGGTTTCGCCGAGTAGAATCTGTTCTATTGAGGCTTCGAGTTTCTTTTCGGAGATGTCCATCATGGCTTATCCTTGAAAATTTGTCGCTGGCCTTTATACTTTTCCTTGAAAGCTTTGATGGCTTGGTCAAATGCCCCGATGTTGGAAGGACCGCTGAGGATGTTGGATATTACGATGGCCTCAAACAGGTCGTTGAAGTCTTTCTGCTGCTGGTCCGCCTGGATTTGGACCTGCTGGGATAGCTTATAGCTGCGCCAGCCCACCCACCACATGGCGACCGCGGCCACAGCCATTACCCAATCCGCCAATGTGCCCATCATTGCCCCCTCACGTCGATTTTGCCAGTCACGGCGACCGAGATCAAGGCGGTACGATACTCCCACAAGCGCTCAACGACGGTTTCGACCTTGGAAACCATCTGGGCAATCTTCGTGGACTCGTGGTTGAGAAATTCAGCAATCGCAGACTGTTCGTCACGAGGGGGCATTGGGACTTCGAAGCTATACAGGTTGCCAACTGTAAGCTGGTTGACGGTTGAGGTGAGAAACGTCGCGGATTGATAATCAAACAGCGTGGAATTAAAGACATGGAACAAATAGTCGTTGCATTCGCTCCTGAAGACGGTCATGAATGTGCCGAAGGATAGCCCTGCCGAACCCCCATCTATCTTTGCGCTTTTTCCAATTAGGGCGCGACTGCCACTTCTTGAACAGATAAGAACATCGCCGACTTTGGTGATGAGCCGTTCCGGTATTTTGGTCTTAACGAATACGTTGTCCTCGAAAATAATCCGTTCGTTGAAAACATTCGAAGCCCGAAGAACCAGGGTGCCTTCGCCTTCACCAACCACATCAGCAGGATCGTAGGTCAAGCCGATTATGGCATCTCCAACTCGCCTGAGACGCTTCACATCCCAATGTTCCGGGATCTTTCCCAACCACTCAATGCCGGAGTCCTTCATCGGCGCTTTGGGGTCGAGGCCCTTGGTGACGGCGTGGCTGATGAGGGCGGATCGCTTCTCCTCCAAGAGTTCGATGAGCCGCTCCTTCTTGGCGATGAGGGCGTCGAGCTTGGCGGTTTCGCGGTCGAGGAAGGAGACGATGGCCTTCTGCTCATCCTTCGGCGGTACCAGGAAGATGGCATTGTCGAGGGAATATTTTCCCAAGCCATAGCGTGTGATCCCTGTCGCCTCGACTCTGAATTGATGATTAATCGGAAGGGTAGCGAAGGACCTGGACAAATAGCGTCCGTCAATTATGTCAGCATTGGGCCGAATCTGTGCAAGGTGATATCCGCAAAGGACCCCTTTCAAATCCTCTGAGACATG
Source organism: Elusimicrobiota bacterium (assembly GCA_016209035.1). Taxonomy (GTDB): domain Bacteria; phylum Elusimicrobiota; class Elusimicrobia; order UBA1565; family UBA9628; genus JACQWX01. The sequence continues at coordinate 44,298 of JACQWX010000037.1, forward strand.
CGCGGGCACTGCGATATCGTCCCACTCCTCCGAGTCCTTGGTAACGAGGACGTCATCTTTTCGAAGGCTGAACTTTTGGACTTCCTCGCGTGTCGCCGTGGCGGCCATAAAATCAATGGCAGAGGTGATGCGGTCGTTATAGTAAACGTCGACATAGTTGCAGAGATCGACGGGGATCTCACCGTCAATTGGGTGTTTGTCGACGTTGCTGAATCTGCTGGAGGCGAGATGCTTCAGTCTTCGGAGTCTCCAATGATCCGGCATACGCCCCAGCCACTCAATCCCCGAATCCCTGTAGGCGGGGTAAGCCTTCCAGCGGGAACCCGCGCGAGCCGGCGCGGTAGGCGGGTTTGGGCTCATCTTGCCGGAGCCTCCAGGCTTTCCCGCGAGACCGCCAGCCGCTCCCTGGCCAGGCGGATGGCGTCATGCAGCTTCTTCTCCAGCACTTTTCGCGGCGGGAGCTCGGTCATGTACTCCGCCACCCGGATGCCGCTCTTGTCGAGCTGGAGCAGTTCCACCTCCTCGTGGTCCTTCCCGGCGCAGAGGATCAGCCCGATGGGCGCGGCCTCGCCGGAGTCATGCTCGTGCTTCTCCAGCCAGCGCAGGTAAAGCTCCATCTGTCCTTTGAACTCCGGCTTGAACTTGTCGAGCTTTAGCTCGATGGCAACTAGGCGCTTGAGCTTGCGGTGATAGAAGAGCAGGTCGAGGTAATAGTCGTTGCCGCCGATCTGTATCCGCTTCTGACGGGCGACGAACGCAAACCCTACGCCAAGCTCCAGGATGAAGGCCTCCATCTCCCGCAGGATGGCCGATTCAACATCCTTTTCCTGAAAGGCGCCCTTCAAACCTAGGAAATCCAGGAGATAGGGATCGCGAAAGACAAGGTCCGGCGTGAGCTTGTCCTCCTCCCGCAGATTCTTGAGCTCCATAGCAGCGAGCTTGGCGGGTTTCTTGGAAAGGGCGGTTCGTTCAAAGAGCATGCCGCCGATCTTCTGCCGGAGGGTCCGGACGCTCCAGCGCTCCAGGCGGCACATCTCGGCGTAGAAGTCCCGCTTGAGCTGGTCCTGGATGTAGACGATCTCCTTGAAGTGGCTCCAGCCCAATTGTCTCGACAGCGTGGAGACAATCTGAGCGTCGGGGAAGGCCTCAGCGAAGCGCATCATGTGGCGCAGCCCTTTCTCGGAGAAGCCTTCGCCGAACTCTTGGGACAATTGTCTCCCCGCCGCGGAGACAATCCTCTCGCCGTACTCGGCGCGTTTACCGCCTAGGATGTCCTGCCGGACGCGCCTGCCCACGCTCCAATACAGGGTCGTCAACCCCGCGTTAATCGCCTGGGAAACCTGATTTCGCGCGGTATGGATCAGGGAGCGGATGTCCGTAACGAGCGTCTCGACAGTCCGCCTCGCGGGGGGACTCTCCTGCTGCGCTATAAGCTGCCTGCGGGCGGCGGATTCCTTCATCTGGCCACCTCAGACAGCATGCCGAGGATGTCCTTCTCCAGGGCCTTGATGTCGGCCTCGATCTCCTCCAGGGGGCGCGGGGGCTGGTACTTGTAGAAGTAGCGGTTGAAGTTGATCTCGTAGCCGACCCTGCCGACCCCGCCGTCCTTGTGATCCTTGATGGCCGCGTTGATCCAGGCGTCCGGGACATGGGGCGCGACCTCGCGCTTGAAGTAGGCGTTGATGTCTTCCCCAAGGGGCACGTTTTCGGTGTCCCGCAGCTCGGGGTCCGGCACGAGATTCCCCTCAATGTCGCGGCAGATCTCGGCTGTCTCGTCGCGCTCCGAAAGGGCTGACATGATCGCCTTGCGAACAGGCGTGGACACCTTGACGCCCCTGGCTTTGGCCGCGCTGTTGAACGCAATCCAAAAGGGCCCCCGGTCCTTGAACAGGGTTTGGGGGAGAGACGCGAGCAAGGCAAGTATCTCCGTTTGTTCCTTGCGTCCCTCCGTCTCCTCGGCGGCTTTCGACGCGGGGTGCTTCTTCCTGCTCTCAGCCAAGGCAATGAACGCCTTCTCGCTCTTGAGGCGCGCGATTCGTTCCGCGCCGGCCTGGAGGTTCAGCCGGAGCGGCCGCTCGACCGTTATCTTGCGGTAGCCGAAGGATTCGCGGTCGAATATCTTGGAGTGATCCGAATCCTTGAAGGCGGAAGCAAGTTCGGCGATCTCCCGAATCCGTTCCTCCGATATCAAATGGCGCTTGTCTCCCAGGCTCTTGGGCATGGGAATCCAGAAAGATGACGCGTCAATGAGCTGGACCTTGCCCTCGCGCTTGGAGTCCTTGCGGTTGGTCAGGACCCAAACGTAGGTGCTGATGCCGGTGTTGTAGAAAAGCTGATCAGGGAGAGCGACGATGGATTCAAGCCAATCGTTCTCAAGAATCCAGCGGCGGATATCGCTCTCGCCGCTGCCCGCGTCGCCGGTGAACAGGGGCGAGCCGTTCATCACGATGGCGATGCGGCTGCCGCCGGACTTCGCCTCCTGCATTCGGGCAAGCAGGTGCTGGAGGAACAGGAGCTGCCCGTCGCTGATCCGCGGCAGGCCCGCCCCGAAGCGGCCGGCATACCCTCTCGTGGCCTCAGCCTCGACCGCGTCCTGGTCCATCTTCCATTCCTTGCCGTAGGGCGGGTTGGTGAGGAGATAGTCGAATTTCCGGGAGGAGTGCTGATCCTTGGAGAGCGTGCTTCCGAATTTGATGTTCTCGGCGTCCCGGCCGTCCAGGCTCTTGAGGTAGAGGTCGGATTTGCAGACTGCGAAGGTCTCGGGCTGGGATTCCTGGCCGAAGAGATGGACCTCGGCGTTCTTGTTGATCTCCAGGATCCGCTCTTTGGCGATCGTGAGCATGCCCCCAGAGCCGCAACAGGGATCGTACACGGTCTTGACGATGTGGTTCTTGCTGAGAACGTCCCTGTCCCGCGACACGATCAGGTCCACCATGAGGCGGATGACCTCGCGGGGGGTGAAGTGCTCCCCGGGATTCTCGTTCATGGCCTCGTTGAAGCGCCGGATGAGTTCCTCGAAGATGGTGCCCATCTCCAGGTTCGAGACCTTGTCCGGGTGGAGGTCGATGTTCTTGAACCGCTCGAGGACCAGGAAAAGCAGGCCGGCCTCTTCCAGCTTCGTGATCGTGTTGGCGAACTCGAACTTCTCCAGCACCTCACGCATGTTGTCGGAAAAGTTCTGAATGTAGGAGCGCAGGTTGGCGGCCAGGCTCGGCGCATCGTCGAGCAGGGTCTCAAAGTCGTACCGGGAGGTGTTGTAGAAGGCGAATCCCGATGCCTTGCAGAGCTGGGGGTAGCGGTTGGCGAGGTCCTTGGCCTTGAGCTTGGCGTTGACCGCCAAGACCTTCTGCTTCGTCGGAGCCAAGACGCAGTCCAGGCGGCGCAGGACGGTCAGGGGAAGGATCACGTCCTGGTACTTGCTGCGTTTGAAGCTGTCGCGCAGGAGCTCGGCGATGCTCCAGATAAAATTGGCATTATCGTTGAAGCTGGTCATTTCGCCGGCCTATTCATTGCCGCGGCCACGATCTCGGCGGAAAGCCCGCTGCGCCTGGCCAGGGCCTCCTCGTCGGGACCGGCCCGTCGCGCCAGGCGGCGCACGTATTCCCTCTGGAGGTCGCCGAGCGCCTCCGCGAAGGGCTCCTTGCCGAAGATCGCGCCGAGCCCGGCCGACTCCCGCTTGAGCTCGACCCACCGCATGGCCCGGTCCATGGCGAAGATGATCTGCTCCTTCTTGAAGGGCTTGGTGATGTAGTCGAACACGCCCAGAGACAGCGCCTCCATCGCCGTCTCCAGCGAGCCGAAGGCGGTGATAATGATCATCTCCTCCGGCCGGCCCTTCTCCTTGAGCATCCGCAGGATGTCGAGCCCGTCCATCCCCGGCATCTTGAGGTCCGCGACGATCAGGTCGAAGACCTCGCCATCGAGCAGGCGGGGCGCCTCCAGGGGATTGTTCGTGGTGACGATGCGATAGCCGGTCTTTTCCCGGACGATCCGCTCCAAGAGCCTGAGCATGTCGGGTTCGTCGTCGATCGCCAGGATGCTCTGCGCCATGGGGTCCTCCTCCTTAGCTTGGTGCTCCCTCCGGGCCCTTCTCGACCGCCCGGCGGATGGGCATGGAGACCGTGAACGTGGTCCCGCTGGCCTGGTCCGGATGGTCGTGCTTCGAGACGCTCGTGAAGGAGATGCTGCCGCCGTACTTCTTCACGATCCCGTAGCACAGCGACAGCCCCAGGCCCGTGCCCGCCCCCACCTTCTTGGTCGTGAAGAACGGGTCGAAGATCCGGGGCCGGATGCTCTCGGGGATGCCCGAGCCGGTGTCCGAAACGCTGGCGCGCACCCAATCCCCGTCGGCCCATGCCTTCAGGACGATCCTCCCCGCCTCGTTGTTCATGGCGGCGATCGAGTTGGCGATCAGGTTGAAGATCACCTGCTGGAACTCGCGGCTGTCCCCGGACACCTTGGGCAGACGCTCCGGCGCCGAGACCCTAAGCTCCATCTTCTTGACCATCAGCGTGTTGCTGACGATGCCGGCCACGGTCTCCAGGGCGAGCTTGACGTCGACCACGTCCTCCAGGCCCTCCGTCACGCGGGCGAATCCCAGGAGCTTGCCGACGATCCTCTTGGCGTTGGTGGCCTGCGACTCGATGGTCCTGAGGTCCTCGTGCTCCCGGGAGCCGGGCTTGAACTTCTCCAGGAGCAGGTCCGTGAACCCCAGGATCACCCCCAGGGGGTTGTTGATCTCATGGGCCACCCCGGCGGCCAGCGTCCCGATCGAGGCCAGCTTCTCGGCGTGATAGATACGCTGGTCCATCTCGAAGCCCTCGGTGACGTCGCGGGTGATGCCCAAGACCAGGCGGATCGCGCCATGATCGTCCCGGATTGGGACCAGCTTGGTGCTCAGCCGGGTCTTGCGGCCGTCCAGGTCGACCGAGTGCTCGTAGGAATCGCTGGCCTGGCGCTCCAGCACCCGGGCCATCCTGCTCCTCATGAAGGAGACGTCCTCCGGCCGCAGGAGCTCGGCGAAGCTCCGGCCCAGGTAGGATTCTTCCTTGGCGCCCTCGGACTTCCTGGCCAGGATATTCGAGAGCATGTCCGCGAAGGGCCCGTTGAGCAGGACCACGCGCATGTCGAGGTCCAGGACATAGATCATGTCGGTGGCCTGCCCCACGACCCGCTCGTAGATCCGTTCCATGGTGTGGAAGTCCGCCTCGGTCTTCTCGACCTTCTGCTGGAGCGCCTGGGAGCCGCGGTACTGGTGGATGACGATCAGGAGCCCGAAGACGAACATCCCAGTGATGATGGCCGCCCCGACCGCGAAATGCCGGGTGTAGATCCGGTGGACCGCGGCCGCGACCTCGCTCTTGGGCGCGACGACCGCCACCGACCAGGCCCTCCTGCCCGGAAGGGCGGGGGTCTTGACCGGGGTGAAGGCGATGAGCTTGGCCATCTCGCCTTCGATCCCCAGGTGCCAGCCGCTGACGTACTCCCCGGCGCCCTCCTCGCCGCGCAGCATCCGGTCCTTCATGATGGAGTTGATCTTGGCGAAGCTGATGTAGGGCTTCTTCTCCTTGCGGGCCTGCAAGGCGCTCTTGCCGATGAAGTGCTCCTCGGGATGGGAAAGGAAGGTCCCCTTCTCGTCGATGGCCCAGGCGTAGCCGGTCTTGCCGGACCCGATGTGGCGGGTCACCGCTCCCACCAGGCCCGGGACGTCAATGCGCCCGTAGAGCAAGCGGCCCGCCCTCCCGCCGGAAGCGACCTCCATGCAGGCCGTGGCAGTGACCAGGGACCTGGCGCCCTCCTTATCCTCCACCTGGAGAGGGCCCAGGATCATCTGGTCCAGACCGATCTCGCCGCATTCCCGCAGGGTCCTCCCGGGCGGACCCGGGGCCCGGCCGTCCAGGCGCGCCCACTCGCCCACGCGGCCTTGCCTGTCCATGACGCCCGCCTCGAGGAGCCCCTTGGCGCTGTTGCGCGAAAGCAGCCCCCGCATGGCCCACGCCAAGGAAGTCCTTCCGGGATCGGCCTCCATGAAGCGATTGAGGCTCACGAGATCGAGCTCGATGTCGCGCAGGGTCCCCTCGATCTGGTAGACCGCCTGTTTGGCGAGAGAGAGCTGCTGCTGGTTGAAGTCGGCGCTGATCTGATCCCTGGCGCTGCCCGCGCTCTGGTAGACCAGCAGGAGGGCCGCCCCGATGACGAGGAAGAAGAAGACCGAACTCCCCGCCGCCAGGTAGCGGATGTCGAGGAGGGAACGGCACGCCGCCCGCAGCCGCTCCAAGGCCGAGCTCACGATCCGGCCTCCCCTGCCCGGTCCAGCCCCAGCTTCGCCGAGAAATCCCGGACGTACCACTCGAGGATCCTGTCGTTGCCGAGCGCCATGTCGAGCTGCTTGGTCATGATGGCGAGCCTACCTAGCGCATGCAGCCTGCTGGCGATGTCCTCGCGGCTCTGGTAGGAGATCCTGGTGTCCAGGAAATCCCCGCGGCTTAAGCTCTCGAAGCCCAGCCTCCCCAGGAGGGTCTCGATGAGCCTGATGCGCCGCATCCGTCCGCCCAACGACGCCCCGCCCTGCTTGTACTGCATGCGGATGTAGTTCTTGCTCATCTCGGCCGCGCACAAGGCCTCGACCGTGGTGAAATGATAGCCCATGCGCAGGCTCAGCAGCATGTACTCGCGCCCAAGAAGGGCGTAGCTCTTCTCCAGGAACTCGGGCCGCCCGCCCATCACCTGGTGGGCGCCGATCACCGACATGAGGCCCTTCGCGCTGGCGGCCGGGGGCTTGGGCCAGCCCTCCTTCCTGACCCCGGCCCAGAAGGCCTTCATCGGCTCGGACCCGAGCTCACCCTCCCCCACGGATTTCTTCCCGCGGCAGGCCGCGGAAAGGTCCGGATCGAGATAAATGATGGTGACCGGAAGCGGGATCGCGCTCTCGAGCTTCAACCCCAGCTGATCCTTCTCCTTAATATCCTCGCCCGACGAGAACATCTCCTCCATCGCCCGCTGGTGGCACAAGCGCGTGATGTCGTGGAGCGTCCGGCAGTTCCTCGGCGTGAAATCAGGGTCCGCCGGATGGACCAGGTGGAGGGGAGAGACCTTGCCCAGGACCCTCTTCGTCAAGGCGATGATGTCGTCCTCCTCGGGCGATTCGAACTCGGCTTCCCGCGCCCGGATCAGCTCCTCCTGAAGGCCGGCGTACACGGCGCCGCCGGTGGCGTCCACCGTGACCGGCCTACCCTCCTCGAGCCCGTTCCAGTCGAGCACCACGGTGGGGACGCGGTACTCCCGCGCCAGGGTCGCCAGGTGGCTCGCCATGCTGCCCACGGCCGTCACGATGGACTTGAGCCTTCCCATGACGGCGCTGATCTGGGGGAAGGGATGCGACACCGCCAGCACGGCGCCGTCGGGGACCCGGGCCAGCTCCTCCGGCGAGGAGGCGAAGAACAAGGGCCCCGCGCCCGCGCCGGGGCACACCGTGGTCCCTCCCGTTCGCAGAGCCTGGAGCCGGGACAAGTCGGGAAGCGAAGGGGCGGCCTTGCGCTGGAAGACCCTCAACGGACGGTTCTGAAGCAGGAACAGCCGGCCATTCCGGTCCAGGGCCCACTCGATGTCCCTGGGGCCTTCGTAGTGCCCCTCGACAGCCAAGGCCATCCGGACCAGCTCCTGGACCTGGCCCTCGCCGATCGAGAACCGTTCGATCTCGGGCGCGGGTACCTCTTCCCGGGCTATGCCGCCCTCCGGCCGCAGCACCAGCCTGAAGGGCTTCCTGGCCGCCTTGGAGCGCTTGATGGAGAGGTCCTCGCGGGAGACCCGGAAGGAGTCGGGCGTGAGCGTGCCGTCCACCAGGTACTGGCCCTGGCCCCAGACCGCGCTCACGAGGGCGCAGCCGTCGTCGGGCGAGACCGGGTCCCTGGTGTAGACCACGCCGCTGGCGAGGGCGTCCACCATGGAGATCAGTCCCACGCCCATCGCAAGGCGGGTCTCGGAAAGCGCGTGGCTCAGGAAGTAGTAGATGGCCTTGGGCGTGAACTTGCTGGCCAGGACCTCCCGGTAGCGATCCACCACCTCCCCGGGCCCGACATTCAGGAAGGTCGCGTACTGCCCGGCGAAACTCAGGGAGGCATCCTCGCCCAGGGCGCTCGAGCGCACGGAGAACCTCCCGGATGGGGAGCGTCGGGCCAGAGCGTCGGCGCTCGTCCGCAAGGCGCCGGCCAGGTCCTCCGGGACCGGGCTCGACAGGATCATTTCCCGTATCTCCGCGCCCGCCCTCGCCAGGTCGTCGAAGTCCCTGGCGTCGAGGGTCTGAATCCGGCCGGCGACGCGCTCGCGCAGGGCGTTGGCCTCCAGGAAGTGCTTGTAGGCCCAGGCGCTCACGGCGAAGCCCTCCGGCACCGGCAGGCCCAGCCTGGACTTCATCTCGCCTAGCCCGGCGCATTTGGCGCCCACGCTCCAGTCCCGGTCCCTGCCGAGGGACTCCAGCGGGATGACGAACTCATCCTTCTCGACGGAACGGCTCCCGGGAAGGATGCCCTCGATCTCCCTGTCGATCGCGGCCAAGCGGCCCCTGAGCACGGCGTAGTCCGCGCCTCCCAGGGCCACCATGTCCTCGATCATGCCGGCTACGCCGCGGCGCAGGCCGTCGAGGCCGGCGCGGACGTAGTTGATGTCGAAGAAGTACTCCCCTCCCGCTTTCTCCTCCATGTCGCTCATGGTCTTGAGCACCTGGTTGTTCCGCTCCAGCAGGCCGGTGAAATGCGCGAACTTGCGATGGAGGTCCTTCAAGGCGGAGTCCGGGTCCCGCGGGCCTCCGGCCGCGGCCAGGACTTCCTCCAGGGAATCATGCCTAGCCCTCCCGGTCGACGGCCGGCCTTGCTTCCTCCACCAGGACATCAGCCATTCCATCATGTCGCGTTATCGTGATTATCCTTAATGACGCGCTCTTTGTCCAGGTATTCGAGCTCGGACCCGCAGGGGTGTTCACGGAGCGCCGGGCGGCGAGCGGACTACCGCCGGGGCCGCGGCCCGTCGCCGTTCATGGACCGAACCGTCTCAATAGACGCGCGGCCTCCGGCGCGTCGATCACGACGAAGCGTCCCTGGCGAGGCTCGAAATGGAGGACCTCGGCTGCGGCGATGTCGAACCACCAGGCGTGCAGACGCAGCCGTCCCGCGCGGACAAGCCGCTCGATGGCCGGGTAGGACCGGATGTGCTCGATCTGCTGGAGCACGTTGAACTGGGAGAGCCGGTCGACCCGCGGGATGGCCGCGTCCAGGCGCGAGCCGGCTTCGAACCTCCTGACGACGGGTCCGGCGTGGCTCAGCCATCCCTCCAGGTGGGCGGCCGACTTGACCGGAGGTCCTTCGAGGAGGGCTCTCATGGCCCCGCAGGAGGAGTGGCCGCACACGATGATGTCTTTCACGCGAAGGGCGAGCGCCGCGAATTCCAGGGCCGCGCCTTCCGCGTGGCAGGGCTTCCCGCCCCGCCCCGCGTAGCGCGGGATGAGGTTGCCGACGTTGCGGACCACGAACAGGTCCCCTGGTTCCTCGGAGGCGAAGATGTTCGGCGCGACCCGGCTGTCCGAACAGGCGACGAGCAGGGCATCGGGTTTCTGACCCAGCGCCAGGCGGGCGAACCGCCTCCGGTACAGAGGCCTGACCCGCTCGTGGTATCCCACCACTCCCCGGATGAGCTTGCGCATCCCCCAGCCGCCTCACATGTCCTTGTAGGGGTTGGGGCCGACGCGCCGGATCGTCTCGAGGAACTTGTCGAAGATTTCCGGGATCCGGCGGTAGTCCGTGATCGCCAGCTCGTGGATCTCGACGCGCTCTTCCTCGAGCACCAGCTGCTTGAGCTTCTCCTTCACGTTGCCCATCCGGTAGTCGGCCAGCTCGCTGCCCCGGATGAAGTGGCATTGGTAGTCGTCGCCCTTCTTGCAGCCGATGAGGAGCACCCCGTCGATGCCGCCCGCCAGGGCGTCGCTCACCCAGACGGCGTTCATGGAGCCCAGGCACCGCAGCGGAATGATCCGGATCATGGCGTTGCGCTGGAGCCTCATGACCCCGGCCATGTCGAGCGACGCGAGCGCGTCGTTCTCGCAGATGAAGGCCAGGATCCGGGGCTTGTCCTCGTCCTCCTCCGGGACCTCGATGGCCTTGATCATCTTGGAGACCATGTTGACGTTGAAGTTCTTGAAGGAGACGATCCGCTCCGGGCAGGCGCCAAGGCACACCCCGCAGCGCCGGCAGCGCAGGGGGTTGGGGAGCGGCGTCCCCTTGTTGTCCTCGTCGAGGGAGCCGAAGGGGCACTCCTCGGTGCAGCGCTTGCACTGGGTGCAGCGCTGCATGAAAAACTCGGGGTAGCTGAGGTCCCCGGCGCGGGGGTGGACCGCCGCGCCCCGCGAGATCGCCTCGACGCACTGGATGGCCTTCAAGGCCGCCCCGCGGCCGTCGCCGGCACCCGAAGCCAGGTCCATGGGCGCGCGCACGGCCCCGGCCGCGTAGATGCCGGTCCGCCGCGTCTCATAAGGGAAGCAGATGAAGTGGGAATCCGGGAACCCGTACTTGAGCGTGGGGAGGTCCGTCCCCTGGCGGTAGGTCAGGTTGAGGATCTTGGCGCCGAGCTCGGCCGACTCCGCCTCCTTCTTGCCGTCCGCGGTCTTGCCTTCCTTCTCCGGATCGCAGGTCTTCCCGGCTGCGCCCTCGGCGGCGGCGGGTCCCGGCTCGACCTTGGTGCTCGGCACCATGCCGGTCGCCAGGACCACGAGGTCCGCCCGGACCGTGATGTCCTCTCCCAGCAGGGTCTTCTCCGCCCTGACGGAGATCAGGCCGTCCGCCTCCTTCTTGACCTCGGCGATCTCGCCCTTGGTCAGGAACACGCCCTCGTCCTCAGCCACCCGGGCGTAGAACCGCTCGTACTGCGCGGGCGAGCGCAGGTCCTTGTAGATGATGTAGACCTTGGCCTCCGGATGCTCCCGCCGAACGTGCAGGGCCTGCTTGAGCGAGACGCGGCAGCACACGGCCGAGCAGTAGGGAAGGTGCTCCGCGTCGCGGCTGCCTGCGCACTGGATGAAGGCGACGCTCGTGACGGGCTTGCCGTCGGAGGGCCGCATGATCCTGCCCTTGGCCGCGAGCTCCTCGAAGCGCACGTTGGTGATGACGTCAGGGGACGCCCCGTAGCCCCACCGGCCTAGCTTCGACGCGTCGTAGGGCTTCCAACCTGAGGCCAGGACGATCGAGCCGACCGTGACCTCGGTCGTGACGCCGCCCTTCTCGAGGGCGGCCATGAACTTGCCCGGCTGGCCCACGGTCTTGGCCACGGTCGCGCCCTTGTGGACCTTGATGTTGGGATGGGACTCCACCTCTTGGACGAGAGCCTCCACGCCGGAATCCTCTGGCTCGCGGTAGACGGGCCCCTTGGGGACCACCTTGGAGAACTTCGAGGCCCAGCCTCCGAGGCGCTCCTCCTTCTCCACGAGGACGACCTTGTAGCCCGCCTGGGCGGCGGACTTGGCCGCGGTCAGGCCGGCCATGCCCGCTCCCACCACCAGGACGGCCTTGCTCGTCTCCTCGACGAAGGGCTCGGCCGGGGCGCTGTTGACGAGCCTGGCGACGCTCATGCGGACGCAGTCCTCGGCGAGCATCTGCGTGTCCTCGTCGTTGGGCTTGCAGCACCAGGCCACGCCCTCGCGCACGTTGACCCGGTCGGTGAGGACGTCTTTGCCGAACTCGAAGAGCTCCGGGAACACCCTCGGGGAGCAGGCGACCACGGAAACGCGGTTGACCCCGGCGCCGGCGATGTCGGCCTTGATCGAGTCGACGCCGGCCTGGCTGCAGAGGATGTCGTGGGACTTGACGACGGGCACCTTGGCGGCCGTCGCGGCCTTGAGGAGCTTGTCGATGTCCAGGCAGCCGCCGATGCCGCAGCCCTTGCAGAAATAGGCCCCGATCTTCGTTTCCATCAGTTCCTCCCGGCCGCGGACGCTTCGGCCGCAGCGATCAGGGCTCTCATGGCCGCGCCCGTGGCGTCGACCACCGAGGACGCCACGTCGAGCGGCCTCGTCACGGTTCCGGCGCCGATGACGCCCTTGCCCGTGTCCGGCGCGATGAAGCCGAACTCGTCCAAGGGGGTGTCGAGGGGGGGCTTCTCATCGGCCGTGTTGGGCACCATGCCGACGGCGAGCACCGCCATGTCGACCTCGGTCTTCGTGAGCTCCCCGGTCAGGGTGTTCTCGGCCTCGAGCACGAGGTTCCTGCTTCCTTCGACCTCGGTGATCGTGCCTACCTTCCCCCGGTGGAAGAAGAGTTTCTTGTCCTCCTGGGCCTTGACGTAGAAATCCTCCATCCGGCCCGGCGCGCGCACGTCGATGTAGAAGATGTGTATCTCCGCGTCCGGATACTGCGCGCGCACGTAGGTCGCCTGCTTCATGGAGGCGAGGCAGCAGACCGCGGAGCAATAAGGAAGGTGCTTCTCATCGCGCGAGCCCGCGCACTGGACGAACCCGACCTTCTTGAGCCCAACCTGGTCGGACGGCCGCACGAGCTTGCCGCCGGTCGGGCCGCTCTGCGAAGCCAGCCGCTCCATCATGGAGTTGGTCACCACGTTCCGGTACCGGCCGAACCCGAGCCGGTCGAGCTTCGCGGCGTCGTAGGGCTTCCAGCCGGTCGCCCAGACCACCGCGCCGACCTTCAAGGTCAAGGTCCGGGGCTTCATGTCGAGCTCCACGGCGCCGTAGGCGCAGGCCGCGGCTGCCTTCTTCATCCTCGGGTCGCCGGCGTGCTTGGGGTCCACGACGTAGCGGAACGGATAGGCCATGAGGTGCGGCAGATAGACGGCCTTGGTCTTGTCGAGCCCGAAGTTGAAGTCGTTGTCGCGCTCGACCTCGCAGGCCTTCTCGCAGTCGCCGCAGGCCGTGCACTTCTCGTTGACGAACCGGGGATGGAGCTTGATGCGGGCCTCGTGCCCCCCGCGCCCGCCCGAGAGCCCCTCGACCTCGGCGAGGGTCAGGACCGTGATGGACGGGTTGGCCTTGATCCTCCTGAGGTTGATCTCGATGCCGCACGAGGGCGGGCAGAGCTTCGGGAAATACTGGTTGGTCGCGGCGACCCGCCCGCCCAGGGAGGGCTTGGCCTCGGAAAGGACGACGGTCTTGCCGGCCTCGGCGGCCTCGAGCGCGGCGGTCATGCCGGCGATGCCTCCGCCGACGACCAGGATGTCGGCGCTCATCGAGTCTGCGATCTTCTGTTCAGCCATGGTGTTCGACCCCCGATAACGGCCTTTGGAGAGCAATCAGGACGCCGTCTTGCGCCGGCGTCCGGCGGCGTGCGCGTGGACGACGGCAAGGGCCCTGTAGAACATGTGCGCGAACTTCGAATACGGAGCGTACCACAACACGAAGAAGACGACCACGAGGTGGACGTAATAGGCCGCGTAGGCGGCGTCGAGGCCCGAAAGACGGGTCAGCTGGGTCGTCATGCCGGTGACGAACGCCAGGAAGAGCATGATGAGGAACAGCCAGTCCTGGTAGCCGTTGGCCCCGACCGACTCCTTGTCCGCGAGCCGGCGCACGAGCAGGATGCCGGTCCCGAGGATGCCCAGGACCCCGGAGAGGTTCCCCAGCCACTTGATGGGGTGCCCGAGCGGGATGGGCGGCGGATGGTGGAAGAGCTTGAGCTCGACGGCGCCCAGGCCCGCGGTCGCGGCCGCCCCGAAGAAGCCGAGGAAGACCATCAGATGCGCCCAGGAGCGCGTCTTGTTCGCGTCGCAGGAGAAGAAGGGCGTGTGGAACACGATGTCCTTGACCGCGGCGACGACCCCCGCGACGAAGCCGATGCCCGCACCGGACGAGCGCGATTCCAGCTGGTTCCAGAACCGCCAGAGCCCCGCGAAGGCGCAGGCGAAGACCAGGATGTTGCCCGCGATGAAGAGGGGCTCGACCACGTGGATGTTGAACACCTTGTCGAACACGACCGCGTCGGCCAGGCCCGGCTCCCTCAGGGAGAGCTGGAGCTGCAGCGTCTTCGAGGCGAAGATGACCGCGGCGATGACGAGCATGGGCGCGAGGAACAGCAGCGGCAGGGCCCGCGGCGCGGCCAAGGCATGCCCCATGAAGGAAGGGAAGGCGAAGCGCTCGTAGACGAAGCTGCGGACCGCGGCCAGGACGTCGCCGGGCTTGGCCTCGCGCGGGCAGTAGGTCGAGCAGTCGTTGCACTGGTAGCACAGCCAGATGTCCGGGTCCTTGGAGAGCGTGTCGGCCTGGCCCCAGCCGGCCAGGAGCATCTCCTTCCTGGGGAAGGGCTTCTCGGTCGTGGAGAGGCTGCAGACCGACGAGCAGGTCGCGCACTGGTAGCATTTCTTGACGTCTGCTCCGCCGGCCTTCTTCACCGACCGGATGAATTCGAGATCAGGTTCCACGACTCGCGCTTCGGCCATGCACGCGCTCCTTTTCCTTTCGGTCAACGCATTCTCCGTCTCGCCCTCTCCAGGGCCTCTTTCGCCGGGGTCAAGTCGATCCCCATGTCTTGCCCCTCCTGCTTCCGGCTGTTGCGGTCAGCCTCATCCTTGCGTCGCGCACTGTCCCTCGGCTCCCTGGAGCCGCCCTCGGCACGCCTCCGCATCTCGGCCATGAGCGCCAACAGCTCGTTGATGCCCCCCGCGTCCGTCAGATGCCCGTAATACCGCAGCAAGTAGTCAGCATAGCACCAGCCCACGTCGCCGCTGGCATATCTCATGGCGAGAGCGTCGCGGAACGTTGGATCGCCGATGCGCCGGCTCAAGATGCCCAGGGCTTCGGCCGAAGGCTCCGCGATCTTCCGATCGAGACAGGTCCGGACCAGGAACAACGCGGCATGGGCCTGATCGAGGCGCTTCAAGCGGAAGTGGCACTTGACGTCCGGGGGCTTCGCATCCGCCTTCCTGAACACATGCCATCCCCCGCGGTCCACGCCATCCCAAACGAACCCATAGGTCGCGGCCAGCTTGTCCAGCGCCGCCTCGGCTTCCCTCTCTGCCTGCTCGCGCTTGCGTTCATCGTAGCGCGCCTTGCCCGCGTTGACCCAGCCAGCCTCAAGCCGCTCGCCGCCCTTGAGCTTCCGGAGCAGCTCCATGGTCAACTCGTACCAGCATGCGCCTTGGTGCGATGCGAGATCCCTCTCCATCCTGGCCATCTCGGCGTCGTAGACCGCGGGCTCGTAGAGAGCAAGCTCATCGAACACGCCCTGGGAATGGGTCATGCCATGACAGACCTGGTCCGCATAGACACCCAGCGATATCATCTGGTTGCGTCTTTGGTTCTGCGCATCCAGCTTTCTTGCGCCCTCGGCGATCTGCTTCAACGTGCGCCGCACATTCCCTTCCTTGGATACCAAATCAAAGTCAGGCCCAAAAGCACGCTGATCCGACAACTTGTAAGGATCGAGGCCCGCCTTCAATTTCTCGTCCCATTGCTTGGCCAGCGACTCCTCTCCCGAAATCTTCTTTTTGAATTCCACAACATCTTCATCGGTGAAATCAAAAGTCGACTTGAGCGAATCGAGATGCCCCTTCCTATGCCGAACCTCCACTGCATGCTTGTTTCTCAAATCGACATCCTTCTTGAGATGCTCCTGGAAATGCTCCTTCTCGTGAGAAAGCGTGTAGGCGAGCATGCCGGGATACTTGAAGGCATCCGGGCCGATATGAACCTTCCCGTCAGGACCCGTTTCCCCGGCGCGGCCTTTGCCTTCGCCAAGGGACTCGTTATATTTCGGATCCCAAGCCGCCGTTTCGCCGATATAGCACTCCACATACCCGGGGTCAGGCGTCCCATCGGCCAACTTGTGGCATGGCGGGCCGGAAAGGACGGGCCCCGATTTCTTGGGGGGAGAAATATGGTAGACCTCCATCGCGACCTTGATCGCCTCGCTGTGAAGCCTGGTCGATTCCTCCTGGTATTGCTCGTAATCCTTTATCACACGAGCGTAGTCCGTGTAGGTCCAGGGCGAATCAAATATCTTCTTGGCATAGTCGTTTACGAGCCCATCCGAGGCTTCGTAGAGGGCCCGTTGCCACTCGGACCAGTTCTCGTATCCCTCCGGGCGCCTCATGCCGAGCCACTTGCCATCCTCGTCACGCAAGCCGAGTTTTCTCTCGAAATCTTTCTTCTGCGCGACGAGATCCTGATTCTCTTTTTTGTTCTTGTGCCTCTTGATGGCATCCAATGTCTGCTGGACGCGGTCGATCTCGCCCTTGGGAGGCCTGTAAGGCGCCGCCTCGATACGGGCCGGGCACCATGCCAGCCACAGGATCAGACCCGCTGTCACGGAACTACCTCGATCTCCACGGTGTTCGATTCAACTCGAACGCATGGCGAGTCGGAGAATCGATCATCCTCGAACCCATCTCTGTCGCATCGTTCGGCTTCGGCTCGCCATTTGCGGCGCTTCTCCAAGTCCTCCGCCTTCATGGCGCCCCATTCCTTTCGAACCTCCTGTTTCATCTTGTCGAAAGGCTCATGCCCTAGAGTCTGACGCAACTGCTCTATTTCCTCATCGGCAGACAAGGGCCCAAGGCCGCGAAGACTGTCATAGACGGCCTTCATGCGGTGGATGCCTGGCTTCCTGATGAAGAACCCATCAAGGATCCGGAAGCCGGCAACGGTCTGGGGCGGCTTCATGGGATCGAACTGATAGCGCTTGACTCCCCCGAACTCCTTCTGGTATTGCTCCTGCAACTTCCAGAGTTCCTTGGCGGAGGCGATCTCGGCGCTGGTCGAGTCCGGCCTGATCCTGGCATCCCTCAGGCCCCAGCCCTCCTCATCCTTGAGCGGGGCAACGACGGAAGGAGTGGCGGTATAAGTCTCGCCGGGCTTGACGGTCATCCCTGTCGGGCCCCGCTGCCCCCCCATCGAGTTGCAGAGTTCGCCTCCGCAATCGTTGGCCCAGAGGTTGAATTCACCGTGCTGGCCCCATTCCAGCCAGCAATTCGGCTTAAGGAGCTTGCCGTCAGGGCCCGTGATCTCGAAGTACGTCCTCTTCTTATCTTGGAAGTTGTCGCAGATGAACGCCTGGTTGATCCAGAACCCGTCCATGATGAAGACTTCCCTGTAGCCGAGGTTCTTGATACGAAGCAGGTACCAGGGCTTCTCGCCCACATGCCACTGCCTGCGCGCCAGATCCAGGGTCAACTGGAGGAACGGCCTGGGCTGGGGCTTGAGGCAAGTCTTCTGCGCCAGCGGGATCAGGAACAAGGCGCCCACGACCGCCAACAGCGCTGAAGAACCGATGAGGAATCTTCTCTTGCCGACCAGAACCAACACGAGGATCGCCGTCGCTGCCAGGCCGATCTTGGGCCACACCCCGGATAGCAGGAAACTCACGAGCGCCAACAGCAGCACGGGCATCTCCGTCAACACGCGCAGCCCCAGCGATTCATTCAAGCTTCGGCCATGCAGGCGTCCTCTCTATATATATTAAGGAAGAATCAGCGTCGTTCATGCGAGCTCGATGTCGATCTCGGGCGGGGTCTCGAACGCCTTGTGGACGGGGCACTTGTGCGCGACCCGGAGGATGGATTCGCGCTTCTCCTGAGGGAAGCCCTCCGGAAGGGTGATGTCCAGGGTGATGGTCTGGATCCTCTTGGGGTCCGAGGCCAGCGTCGGCACGGCGTTGACGACGATGCCCTCGGCCGGGAGCTGGTGCATCTTGCAGTAGATGTGGATGGTCGTGCCGATGCACGCCGCGAGCGCGCCGACCAGGAGCTCGATCGGGTTCATGCCGGCGTCGTCGCCGCCGTCCTCCTTGTGCATGTCCGTCCCGAGGACGTGACCCCTGAGACGGATCGAGAACTTCATGCCCTTGGCCTGCTTGATCTCCATCAGATCCATGTCGGTCTCCTCGCCATGCCGGATCGGCGCGATAAGATTAGATATTCTCGGGCGATGAAGTCAAACCCGGGCGCCTGATTCCCGTCGGGCGCAGGGCGCAGGAGAGAGAATTGCCTGGGGGAGGTTCTTTTGTTATGATGTCGTGCCTTGATGCCATCGGAAGGCGGAAAGACCCTGTGCGGATAATCTGCGTCTCGCGCGGCAGCCACAGCCGCGGCAAGGAGTTCGCCGAGTGCCTGGCGAAGAAGCTGGGCTTCGGCTGCTTGGGACGCGAGGACTTGGTGGAGGAGGCGGTCAAGGCCGGCGTGGCGGTCAGCAAGCTGGAGATGGCCGTCGTGAAGCAGGCCGTCTTCTCCGAGCGTCTCGCCCGGGAGAAGGAGCAGTACCAGGCGTTGCTGACATCGAGCCTCTGCGCGCGCGCTCTCCGGGAGGACCTCGTCTACCACGGCTGGACCGGCCATCTGCTCCTGCGCGGGGTGAGCCACGTGCTCCGCATCCGGGTCGTGGCCGACATGGACTATCGCGTGCGGGCGGTGATCCAGCGCACGGGCTTGAGCCGGCCGAAGGCGGTCGATTTCATCGAGAAGGTGGAGGAGGACCGCAGGAGATGGGTCCGGGCCTTCTACGGCGTGGCCTGGGAGGCTTCCTCGCAATACGACGTGATCCTGAACCTCGAGCAGATGGGCGTGGAGAACGCCGCCTCCGCGATGTGCGCGGTCGCGGCCCTTCCGGAGTTCCAGGCCAGCCCGGCTTCCCGCAAGGCCTTGGAGGACCTCTATCTCGGAGCCCGCGCCCGCGTGGCCCTGTCCCGGCACGAGGCCACCCGCGACGCGCATCTGAAGGCGGCCGCGACGGGGGGGGTGGTCTCCGTCACCTACCTTCCCCAGCACTCCTCCATGGCGCAACGTATCCCGGAAGCGCTCAAGGGGCTCGAGGGGGTGCGCGAAGTCGTCTGCACCATGGCCGAGACCAGCATCCTCTGGATCGGGGAGCGCTTCACCCCCGCCTGCCGGGCCTTCGGCTCCGTCACGCAGATCGCCGAGAAATGGAACGCGGCGATCGAGATCATGAGGCTGATCCCCGCCTCCGAGCCCGGCCCCGCGCCGGCGGACGGGCCTCAGCGTCCGCCGGCACAGGGCGAAGGGAAGACGGCCGCGCCCGCGCCGGCGGACGGCGAGGAAGCGCCCGACGGGAACGGCGGCGTGAAGGAGACCCTGGGGGAGCTCATCGAGAGGGGCCGGGCGGGAGGCGCGCGCACCGTTCGGGGAGGGCCTGAGGCCGTGCTGGCATCGGTCGATCCGAAGGTCCCCTACAGCCTGATCGTGATCGGGGACGTGTTCCTCTCCAAGGGCCACGCGGCCCGAATCCGCCTGACCCGTGAGCTGGCGGGCTTCCTTTTCGACAAGCTGAAGCGCCCCGTGATCATGGCCGAGGAGCTGGCGGCGCAGTACTTGTTCGGCCCCCGCCAGCTGGTCCAGCTCGTCTCGTGCCTCCTGGGGACCGCGGTCATCTACGCCGCGGTCTTCACCCATCAGGCCCAGGCGCTGGCCTTCCTTCAGGCCGGGGGGAAGACCAGATTCCTCGCGGTGGCCGCGACCCTGCTGTTGGTGCCGGCCGTGGCCTATCTCTACGGGACCGCGGCCCGTCTCGTTTTGAAGCTGATCAGGATGGAGTGAGCCGCCATGCCCGGATTCGGAGAATCCTTCATCGTCCTCAGCTGGGCCGCCGCCTTCCAGGTGGTCCTGCTGGGCTTCGTCGGCGGAGTCTTGAGCGGCTTCATCGGGAGCGGCGGGGCTTTCTTCATGACCCCGGGCATGATGAACCTGGGGGTGCCCGGGGTCGTCGCGGTCGGCAGCAACATCACCCATAAGTTCGGCAAGGCCATGATGGGGTCCAAGAAGCACGCGGAGATGGGCAACGTCGACAAGAAGCTGGGGGTCTTCCTTATCCTGACCTCGGCCGCGGGGATCAGGCTCGCGGTGCACGTCAACAGCATGCTCTTCGCGGGCGGGGCCGGCAAGGGGGCCGCGAAGAGCGCGGCCGCCGACCTCTACATCAGCGGCGTCTTCGTCTCGGTCCTTTCCCTGGTCGCGGTCTCGATCCTGCGGGATGCCTGGAGGAGCAGGCAGGAGGAGGGCGAAGGCCCTTCCCTGCGGATCGCCGAATGGCTCTCCGGCCTGCGCCTCTTTCCGATGATCTCCTTCCCGGTGGCGGACGTCAAGGTCTCGTTGTGGATCCTGCTGATCGTCGGGCTGGCCACGGGCTACATGGCGGGCACCATCGGCGTGGGCGGGTTCATCGGGGTGCCCGCCATGATCTACGTCTTCGGGGTCCCCACCACCGTCGCCGCCGGCACCGAGCTCTTCCTCGCCATGTTCATGGGCGCCTTCGGCGCCCTGAACTATGTCTACGAGGGCATGGTGGACATCCGCCTGACCTTGCTGCTCTACCTAGGCTCCCTGGTGGGGGTCTACCTGGGCGCGTACGGGACGAAGGTGGTCAAGGAGGTGATGATCCGCGTCGTGACGGGCCTCATCATCCTGCTGTGCGTCCTGAGCCGGGGCATCGCCATCCCCATCTACCTGAGGCAGTTGGGATGGGTGAACCTCCCGGCCTCCTGGGACGGCGCCTTCAACGCGGCCAGCAAGGCGCTCCTGTTCGCCAGCGGCATCACCGGCGTGGTGGTCATCCTGTTCCACGTGTTCCGGGCCTACTGGCAGCGGGGCAAGATCCACGCCAGCCTCACCGCCGCGGCCTGCGCCGAAGGCGCAGGCCGCGGCGGCAGTCTCTCCCCATGACAAGGGTCAGCCTTACCCCATGACCTGCGTCAATCTAAGGGGTTGACCCGGGTCAATGGACGGAGGGCCGCAATTAGGTTCAATGAGGCGATGTCAGTCCGAGTTCTCACCGAGAATCCCCGCGGAACGGCGGTCTCGTCAAACCAGCAGCAACGTCCATCTATAGGAGAGTGAAAGAAATGGGTACATCGAAGCTGATTTCCCCGCACGGCAGCGAGACGCTGAAGATTCTGCTCCTGGAAGGCCAGGCGCGGGCGGAGGCGCTGAAGAAGGCAGAGAAGCTCCCCAAGTTGGTCATGACCTCGCGCGAGACCGGCGACCTCATCATGCTGGGCATCGGAGGGTTCACTCCCTTGACCGGGTTCATGGGCCATGACGACTGGAAGGGCGTCTGCGAGAGCATGAAGACGACGAAGGGCCTGTTCTGGCCCATCCCGATCACCCTGTCCCACGACAAGAAGATCGACGCCGGGACCGAGGTCGCGCTCGTCTCCGACGAGACCAACGAGGTCATGGGCATCCTGAAGGTGACGGAGTCCTACAAGATCGACAAGGCCTTCGAGTGCAAGCACGAGTTCACGACGACCGACGCGGAGCATCCGGGCGTCCAGATGGTGATGGCCCAGAAGGAGTGGAACGTCGCGGGCGCCGTCACGGTCCTCTCGGAGAGCTATTTCCCGGAGAAGTTCGCGGGCCTCTACCAGCGCCCTGCGGAGAGCCGCAAGGTCTTCGAAGAGAGGGGCTGGAAGACGGTCGCTGCCCTGCAGCTGCGCAACCCCATGCACCGCTCCCACGAGTACCTGGCGAAGATCGCCATCGAGGTCTGCGACGGCCTCTACATCCACCAGCTCGTCGGCAACCTCAAGCCCGGCGACATCCCGGCCGACGTCCGGGTCAAGTGCATCAACGCCCTGGTCGAGGGCTACTTCGACAAGAACCGGGTCTTGATGGGCGGCTATCCGCTCGACATGCGCTACGCGGGCCCCCGCGAGGGCCTTCTGCACGGCATCTTCCGGCAGAACTTCGGCTGCACGCACATGATCATCGGCCGCGACCACGCCGGCGTGGGCAACTACTACGGGCCGTTCGACGCGCAGGACGCCTATCACAAGCTCTGGGACGGGGCGCTCCAGTGCAAGATGCTGCCCATCGACTGGACCTTCTGGTGCTACAAGTGCGGCGGCATGGCCTCCATGAAGACCTGCCCGCACAAGAAGGAGGACAGGCTGATGCTGAGCGGCACCGCGCTTCGCAAGGGCCTCTCCGAGGGCGGCCAGATCCCCAACGAGTTCAGCCGGCCCGAGGTGCTGGCCATCCTGAAGGATTATTACGCGAATCTGACGGAGAAAGTGGAGGTCAAACTGCACGGTCACGCGACCGGCGCCGCGCAGAAGTGAACGACGGAAAGGGCGTGCGACAGAAACCAACAAGGAGGAGTGTAGGATGCCAAGTTATGTGATCACCGAGAAGTGCGACGGGTGCAAGGCGCTGGATAAGACCGCTTGTCAGCATATTTGCCCCAACGACCTGATGGTCCTCGACAAGGAGACCAAGAAGGCCTACAACCGGGATCCGCAGATGTGCTGGGAGTGCATGTGCTGCGTGAAGATCTGCCCGGTCCAGGCGATGGAAGTCCGCGGCTACGCAGACTTCGTGCCCATGGGGGCGATGGTCACGCCGCTGCGCAGCACCGACTCCATCATGTGGACGATTAAGTTCCGGAGCGGGACCCTGAAGAGGTTCAAGTTCCCGATCAGGACCACCCCCGAGGGATCGGCCGTGCCCGACGGCGGCTTCAAGTCGTCGGACGACCTGAAGAGCCCGCTGCTCTTCACGGAGCCCGATTCCAGCGGCATGAAGGAACTGCCGCCGGTGAAGTCCCTGAGCAAGGTGGCCTGAAGAAGCGTCCAGACAAATCTAACTTGAGGAGCAGATAAACAAATGGCGAAATTCGAGACGGTGGAAGTTCAGACTGACGTTCTCATCCTCGGCGGGGGCATGGCAGCCTGCGGCGCCGCGGTCGAGGCCGCGTATTGGGCCAAGAAAAACGGCCTCAAAGTCACCCTGGTGGACAAGGCCTGCATGGAGCGCTCCGGCGCCGTGGCCATGGGCCTCTCGGCCATCAACCAGTACGTCGGCGTGAAGGACGGCCAGAACACGGTCAAGGACTACGTCGAGTACGTGCGCAACGACCTCATGGGGATCACCCGCGAGGACCTCGTGGCGAACATCGCCCGGCACGTGGACTCGACTGTGCATCTCTTCGAGAAGTGGGGCCTCCCCATCTGGACCGACGAGAAAGGCGCCTACGTGCATGAGGGCCGCTGGCAGCTCATGATCAACGGCGAGTCCTACAAGATCGTCGTGGCCGAGGCGGCGAAGAACGCCCTGGGCGCCGAGAACGTCTACGAGCGCGTGTTCATCACCGAGCCGATCGTGGAGAACGGCCGCTGCGTGGGCGCGGTGGGCTTCAGCACCCGCGAGGAGAAGTTCTACGTGTTCAAGGCGAAGGCCGTCCTGGCCGCCATGGGCGGCGCGGTCCACGTCTTCAAGCCGCGCTCCGGCGGAGAGGGCCTGGGCCGGTCCTGGTACCCTCCGTTCAACTCGGGCGCCAGCGCCTACTTCACCATCAAGGCCGGCGCCGAGATGACCTGCCAGGAAGTGCGGTTCATCCCTGTCCGGTTCAAGGACGCCTACGGTCCAGTCGGCGCCTGGTTCCTCCTGTTCAAGTCCCGGGCCACCAACGGCCTCGGCGAAGACTACATGCAGACCAACAAGACCGAACTGGAGAAATGGAAGCCCTACGGCGCGGTCAAGCCCGTTCCCGCCAACCTGCGCAACTGGCTCATGATGCTCGACGTCATGGCCGGCAAGGGGCCCATCTTCATGCGCACGGAAGAGGCCATCGAGAAGCTCTCCGCCGCGGTGTCAGACCCGAAGGAGCGCAAGAAGAAGCTCAAGGATCTCGAGAGCGAGGCATGGGAGGACTTCCTCGACATGACCATCTCGCAGGCCATCCTGTGGGCGGCCACGGACACCATGCCAGAGGAGAGACCCTCCGAGATCGCTGCGTGCGAGCCCTACTTCATCGGCTCCCACTCCGGCGCCTCCGGCGCGTGGGTCAGCGGCCCCGAGGACATCGCCCCGAAGCAGTACTGCTGGGGTCCCGCGAACATGACGACGGTGAAGGGCCTCTTCGCGGCCGGGGACGCTTCCGGCGCGTCGAGCCACAAGTTCTCCTCGGGCTCGCATACCGAGGGGAGGATCGCGGCCAAGTCGGCCGTGCGCTTCGCGGTCGAAAACCCCTCCATGCCCGCGATCGACAACGCCAAGATCGAGAAGCTCCGGGAGCGCATCCTGCGCCCCATGGAGCTCTTCGAGACTCACAAGGGCGCGACGACCGACCCGGACGTCAACCCGAACTACATCAGGCCGAAGCAGTACCTCTTCCGCCTGCAGAAGCTCATGGACGAGTACGCCGGCGGCGTCTCCACCAACTTCACCACCAGCGAGAAGCTCCTGAACAAGGGGCTCGAGCTCCTGAAGGCGCTGAAGGAGGACTCGGAGAAGCTCGCGGCGGAGACCCTGCACGAGCTCATGAGGGTCTGGGAGAACATCCATCGGACCTGGCAGGCCGAGAGCCACATGCGGACCATCCTGTTCCGTGACGAGACCCGCTGGCCGGGCTACTACTTCCGGTCGGACAGGCCGCAGATGAAGGAAGACTGGAAGGTGTTCGCGAACTGCACCTACAACCCCGAGAAGAACGAGTGGGAGATGAAGAAGAGGGAGATCCTTTCCATCTACTAATCCGGGGTCGTCAGGCGCTACCCGTCGGAAACCTAAGTCCCCCAGGAGCCCGAAGGCTCCTGGGGGGCGGGTTTCCGGGGGACCCAAAGAGGCCACATGGACCAGAAGGATCCGAAGTGCCCGCACTGCGCAAAGGTTCTCCTCAAATGGCGCACTCCTGAGGGCGCGGCTTGGGGGCCCATCCAGTTCGTGTGCTTCAACGACGACTGCCCCTATTTCGTCAAGGGCTGGGAGTGGATGAGGACGAAGTTCAACCAGAAGGTGTCGTACAGGCACCGCCTGGACCCGGAGACGGGCTCCCGGGGGCCTTTGCCGGTCTGGTCCGCCCTGGCCCTTCGCAGCGGCATCATCGAGGGCGGCTGAGGCGGACGCGGCTGCTCGCCGCCCAGGAGGCTCACCGTGGAAGAGATCCATCGTCTCAAAGAAGAGATCCTCAAGGATTATCCGAGGCTCTCCGAGGACAGCGAGTTCTCATTCTCGTGCCACCCGGGCGTCGCGTGCTTTAACCGCTGCTGCGCCGACGTGAACATCTTCCTGACCCCCTACGACGTCCTGAGGCTCAAAGGCGCCCTCAAGATGAGCTCGAGGGAGTTCTTGAAGAAGCACACCATCGTGCCGTTCGACAAGAACCTCAAGTACCCGGTGTTCCTGCTGAAGATGGAGGAGAACGAAGGCAAGACCTGCCCCTTCGTCGGCGAGAAAGGCTGCGGCGTTTACCGCGACAGGCCGTGGTCCTGCCGGATGTACCCCGTGGGGCTGGCCTCCCCCAAGGAGGGGGGGGCCGAAGCTCAGAAGGAGTTCTATTTCCTGCTCAAGGAATCCTGCTGCCAGGGCTTCGGCGAAGACAGGAAATTGACGGTGGGGGAGTGGCTCGAGGCGCAGGGGGTGCTCGAGTACGACGAGATGGGCCGCGAGTGGAAGGCCCTGACCCTCCACAAGTACTTCCTGTCGAGATGTTCTTCATGGCCTGCTACGACGGCGACAAGTTCCGGGAGTTCCTTTTCGAGAGCAGCTTCTTCAAGAAGTTCGAGGTCGACGAGGCCTGCCGCGAGAAGCTCCGGACCGACGACGTCGAGCTCCTGAGGTTCGGCTGCCGGTGGCTGCGCTTCGCCCTCTTCGGCGAGAAGACCATGACGGTCAAGGGCCCGGTCTTGGAGGCCAAGAAGAAGTCCCTCAGGGCCAAGGACGGCGCCCCGCCGTCGCGCAACTAGACGGGTGCGGCTGTCGAGGGGCTTGCGTCGGCCCCCGGCATCCTGCTAAAGTGGTCCGAGGGTGGCCATTCCATGGGAAGGGATGACGCGGGGACCGACAAGAAGGCAATGCCGCCTCCCGCGCTGGAGGGCGGGGATCTGGCGGCGGCACAGGAGGCCCTGGGCCACCGCCCGAGCATCAGCATCCGGGCCCGAATCGTCCTGGGGTTCCTCTCCTTCGTGGCTCTGAGCGTGGCGGCCTCGGCGGCCTCCTGGGTCATCGTCTCGCGCGTCCAATCCAAGCTCCGCTTCCTGGATGCCTGCGGGAACTACGCCTTCGAGATCCAGCAGGCGCGGCGCTACGAGAAGAACTTCTTCCTCTACGGCACGAACCTGGCCGACGCCCTGGAGAACATCCAGGCCGCCCGGCAGCTGCTGGGCAGGGAAAGCGCCGACATCGTGGCGGTGGTGGGCCCGGGGCCGTTCAACACGATGGTCGGGCACGTGGGGCGCTATGAGGAGCTGCTCAAAAGGCTCATCGGGCCGCAGGGGAAAGGGAGCGGCAGGAGCGCCATCGAGCTCGAGCTCAGGGAGCATGGGGCCCAGATGGTCTCCGTCGCCATGGAGCTCCTCCTGCGGGAGCGGCGGCGGGTCGAGAGGATGCTGGGCGTGTCGAGGCAGGTGCCCCTGGTCTTCATCCTGGCTCTCCTCGTGCTCGTGGGATTCACCACCCGCTTCCTCACCCGGCAGATGCTCGAGCCGCTCAACCGCTTCGTCAGCTACACCGATCGGATCGCCCGCGGAGACTTCACCCCCATCACGCCGGCCAAGCGCTACCGGGATGAGTTTTCCAACCTGGCGATGGCCATCAACCTGATGCTCGACAAGCTCAAGAAGCACGAGGAGCAGCTGCTGCAGTCGCGGAAGATGGCGGCCGTCGGCAACCTGACCTCGGGGATCGCCCATGAGCTCAACAATCCTCTCAACAACATCAGCCTGACGGCCGAGTCCCTTCTGGACGGTTTCGCGGACATGTCTCCAGACGAGAGGCGCCAGCTCCTCCAGGACATCTTGACCCAGACCGAGAGGGCCAGCGGCACGGTGAGGAATCTCCTCGATTTCGCCAGGATGGAGCGGCCCTCTTTCGTGCCCCTGAGCATCGGAGAGATCGTCGCCACCACCCTGCGCCTGGTGATGAACGAGATCGAGCTCAACAACGTCGTCCTGGCGCGGAAGCTGGACGACGGCCTGCCGCCGGTCCTCGGGGATTTCAGCCAGCTGCAGCAGGTCTTCCTCAACCTCTTCCTGAACGCCATCCAGGCGATGCCCCGGGGCGGGAGGCTGGAGGTCCGGGCGGTCCCCGAGGAGGGCATGCTGCGAGTCGACGTGGCCGACACGGGCCAGGGCATCCCTGAATCCAACATCCCATTCATCTTCGACCCCTTCTTCACGACCAAGGAGCAGGGGAAGGGCACGGGGCTTGGACTTTCCGTCAGCTTCAACATCATCAAGAAACACGAAGGGAGGATCACGGTGAGAAGCCGCCTCAACGAGGGGACCACCTTCTCAGTCTTCCTGCCCCTGGCGTCCTGAAGACCCATGGGGTTTCACATCTACCTTCCGGTCGCGGGCTGCAGCGTCAACATCGCGCTCCTCCTGGGGTTGGGGGGAGTGGTGGGACTACTCTCCGGCCTCTTCGGGGTGGGGGGAGGCTTCGTCCTGACGCCGCTTCTGATCATGATCGGGATCCCTCCGACCGTGGCCGCCGCATCGGATTCGAACCAGATCGTGGCCGCGTCCGCCTCGGGCATGCTGGGCCATTACCGCCTGGGCAACGTCGACTTGAAGATGGGCGCCCTCCTGCTCCTGGGGGGCGTCGCCGGCAGCACCCTGGGGGTCGGCCTGATGAAGCTCCTGAGGACGCTGGGCAACGCCGACTTCGTCATCCTGGTCTGCTATGTCGCCATGCTGGGGCTCATCGGCGGCTACATGTTCCTGGAGAGCCTCTCGAACCTCCGGGGCGCCCCCTCGGCGCGGACGCCCGCCCGCGCCGAGGCTCCGGCCGCCCGGCCGTCCGTCTTCGCCCGGGCCGTCGGCTCGCTTCCCTTCAAGACAGAGTTCCCGAGGTCGGGCGTCGGGTTCTCGGCGCTCCTGCCGTTCCTCCTGGGCGCCGTGGTCGGCGTCCTTGCGGCCGTCATGGGGGTCGGCGGGGGCTTCCTGCTCATTCCCGTCATGGTCTATCTCCTGCGCATGCCCATGCACGTGGTGCTTGGGACCAGCCTCTTCCAGATTTTCTTCACCTGCATCAACGTCACCGTGATGCAGTCCTATCTCAATCGGACGGTCGACATGCTGCTCGCGCTCATCCTCCTCGTGGGCTCCTCCGTCGGGGCCCAGGCGGGCGTCCGGATCTCGAGAAGGCTCAAGGCCGACCAGATCAAGATACTGCTCTCGCTCATCGTGCTCGCCGTCATGCTGTGCATGCTGGGCAGGCTGGTGCTGCACCCGGCCAGCCTCCTGGGCTACGGATCGGGCCATGGGTAGGCTCTTCCTGGCGGCGTTCCTGGCCCTTCCCGCCTGGGCGGGCGTCCAGGCCGGGGCGGGACTGTCCTTCGACCCGCCGGAGGTCGGGCAGGGGTTGTTCTACGGAGGCTCCGACGTCTCCGTGACGGCTCGGGTGCCCGCCGCCGGGGGCGCGGTCCTGAGGGTCCTGGGTCCGAAGACGGACGCGCGGCTCATGCGCAAGGGCCGCGTCTGGGGAGCGTGGATGAACGTTGAGCCCCTGGTCTTCAAGGACCTGCCCGCGCTCTGCCTCACGCTGGCCTCCCGGGACAAGAAGGCCGACGACGAGGCCGGGTGCCGGGCCATGGTCCGCCGGGCCCTGCCCTCCGACAGCCGGAGCCCCCCGGACCTCCTGTTCTCCCAGCTCTTGAGGCTCAAGGAAAGCGAGGGGCTCTACGCCGCGACGGATGGGCTCTGGGTCTCCGCGCCCGATGAGAGCGGCATGATGTCCGTCTCGGCGCTCGTCCATCTGCCGGCCAAGGCGCCGCCCGCCGCGTACATGATGGAGCTCTTCGGCCGCCAGGACGGCCGTCTGGTCTTGCTGGCCGGGCGTCCCCTGGAGGTCAGGAGGGTCGGGGTCCCGGCCTGGATCGACCGGCTCTCGGAAGAACACCGTCTCCTTCACGGCCTGCTCGCCGTCCTGGTTGCCTGCGCGACGGGGCTGGCGGTCGGGCTGACCCTGGGCAGGAAGGCGCGCTGACCATGGGCTGGGGAGACTACTTCTTCCGGCCGAAGAAGCGGCGGGACATCCGGCATCTCAAGGACGTCTTGAACCGGTTCCGCGAGCTGATCGGCCTCAACAACACGGCCCTGGAGCTCATCGCGGACATGGGGGAGAAGCTCAGCGGCGACTACGTCTTCGACAGCCAGTACCTGCGCCAGGTGACCGCCGATCTGGAGAAGGCCGTCCAAGGGGTCGTCCACAACCTCAACGCGATGTCCGAAGGGAGGTATCCGAAGCTCCTGGACGCGTTCGAGACCGCCAGGGCCGGCGTCAGGGCCGAGCTCGACGGCCGCCGCGCCGTCCCCGGAGCCGGCTTCGTGATCCGGCTCGATGAGGCCTCGCAGGACCTCTCCGACGCGACGGGCGAGAAGATGGCGACGCTGGGGGAGCTCGGACGCCTGGGTCTGAAGGTCCCGGATGGGTTCGTCGTCACGACGCACGCCTGCCGGACGTTCCTCGAAAGCAACGGGATCGACGCCGAACGGGCCATTGAGGAGCTCTCCTCGCTAGCCGGGGAGCCGCTGGAGAAGGCCTCGGACGCGATCCGGGAGAGGATCAGGAAAGGCATCCCGCCCCCCCTGCTGAGGAAGTCCGTCCAGGAGGCGCTCTCCCGCCTGGGGAAGGGACGGACCCTGGCGGTGCGCAGCAGCGCGCTCGGCGAGGACGGGACCCTGAGCTTCGCCGGGTTGTACGGTACCGTCCTCAATGTCGCCCCCCCCCGCTTCTTCGAGGCCTACCAGGAGGTGCTCTCAGGACTCTTTGGCCCGCAGGTGGTCTCCTACCGCGCCAAGCAGCCTCGGGTTGCCGGGGCCGCCCCCAAGGAGACAGGCATGGCCGTGGGCTGCATGACCATGGTCCCCGCCAGGGCCGGCGGGGTGTGCTACAGCCTGAACCCCTCGAGTCCGGAGAGGGAGTGCATAGTGATCTCCGCCTCATGGGGGCTGGGGAAGCTGGTGGTGGAGGGCGAGGGCGGAGTCGACCAGTTCGAGCTCGCCAGGACCGCCCCCCACCAGGTCGTGTCCCGGAGGATCGCGCGCAAGGAGCGCCAATGCGTCTTGTCGCGCGCAGGAGGGGTCGCGCTGGAGCCCGTCCCGGCCGAACGGCAGGCGGTCCCCTGCATGAGCGACGAGGCCCTCTCCAGACTGGCGCGCATCGTCGTGAAGACGGAAGCCTACTTCCGGCGTTTTCAGGACGTCGAATGGGCTTTAGACGAGGCGGGAGAAATCCATGTCCTGCAGGCCCGCCCCCTGCGCATCCTCCTCGGCAAGGATCGCTGCCGCGCCGACGTCGCCTCCGCGGTGGGCAGGTATCCCGTCCTCCTCCAGGGCCGGGGAGTCGTGGCATGCCGCGGGATCGCCGCCGGCGCCGTCTTCCACGTGGCGCGGGAGGAGGACATGAGACGCTTCCCCGCGGGCGCCGTGCTGGTCGCCAAGCACACCTCGCCGCGTCTCTCCAGGCTCGTCTGCGAGGCGAGCGCCATCGTCACGGGCGTGGGGGCGGTCACCGGGCATCTGGCCACCGTCGCAAGGGAGTTCCGGACCCCCGCCATCGTGGACACGGGAACGGCCACGCGGGTCCTCAAGCCCGGCATGCGGGTCACGGTGGACGCCGAAGAGAACATCGTCTACGAGGGCGTCGTCCCCGAGCTCATCAGGGCCCAGCTCTGCGTCGCCGACCCCTATGAGGACGCCGTCGAGTTCAGGCTTCTGCGCCGCCTGCTCAGGAGGATCGCCCCGCTCCACCTCACCACGCCCGACTCCGGCGATTTCCGCCCGGAGAGCTGCACGACCTACCACGATGTCATCCGATTCGCCCACGAGATGGCGGCCACGGAGATAGCGACGAGCCTTGACGCCGGCCGCGCGGGCGGGGAGCTCCCGGCCGTCAAGCTCGACCTGCCCATCCCGCTCGATCTGACCGTGGTCGACATCGGGGAGGGCCTCAACGCCGCCGCGGCGGGCAAGGCGAAGGCGCGCCTTGAAGAAGTGGCCTGCGCGCCGCTGCGGATCATGCTGGAGAGTCTTCTGGAGCCGGGGGTGTGGCATTCGGAGCCGGTGGACATCGACTTCGGGGGCTTCATGTCGAGCCTGACCCGGACCGCTGCGATGGACGCCGCCTCGATGGGCTCGGCCGGCCGCAACATCGCCATCGTCTCGGCGAACTACATGAACTTGAACCTCCATCTTGGCTATCATTTCAACATGGTGGACGTCTATCTCAGCGGCGTCAGGAACGAGAACTACATCTATTTCCGCTTTCTCGGGGGCGTCACCGACATCACGCGGCGCTCCCGGCGCGCGCGGCTCCTGGCCGACATCCTGGAGAGGAACGACTTCACCGTCGAGATGAAGGGAGACCTGGTGGTCTCCCGGACCAAGAAGATGTCCACCGAGGAGATGGAGCATCGCCTGCGCGTGCTGGGCTACCTGGTGGGCTTCACCCGGCAGCTGGACGTCCTGCTACAGACGGAGGAAAAGGTGGACGAGTACGTCGAGCTGTTTGAAGATAGGTTCCTGGCCCGCAAGCGGGACCGGGAGGAGGGATCGGCATGAACGAACAACGGGTCTTGATCCTCGACGACGAGCCGACGGTGGGCGAGCGCCTGAAGCCCGCCCTGGAGAAGCTGGGGTTCGTCGTGGAGGTCTTCACGAAGAGCCGGGAGGCCTTGAAGCGCCTCGATGAGCGGGATTTCCACGTCGTCGTCACCGACCTCAAGATGGAGGGGCCAGACGGCCTCGAGGTCCTGGGGCTCGTCAAGCGCCGCAGCCCGGGCAGCCAGGTCATCATGATCACCGGCTACGGCTCGTTCGAGCAGGCCCGGGAGGCAGAGGCGCTCGGGGCCTACGATTTCGTGAGCAAGCCCTTCAAGCTGGAGGAGCTCTGCAAACGCGTCGTCAAAGCGGCCAAGAAGGCCGTCCTGGAATAGGAGAGAGAGATGGAGATGAGACCGGAGGTGCTCGTCCTTGACGACGAGGCGATCGTCTGCGACCGGCTGAAGGCCGCCCTGGAGAAGGCCGGATTCGCGGTGGAGACCTACACCGAGAGCGCGCGGGTGGTCAAGCGGCTCGAGGAGAAGAAGTTCCACGTCGTCGTCACCGACCTCAAGATGAAGGAGTGGGACGGCATCGAGGTCCTCAAGCTGATCAAGACGCGCTCCCCGGAGACCAAGGTCATCATGATCACCGGGTTCGCCACGGCGGAGAAGGCCAAGGAGGCGCTCGCCCTCGGCGCCCATGACTTCATCGCCAAGCCCTTCAAGCTGAGCCGGCTGCGCGACATCGTCATCAGCGCCTCCCGGGAGCCGGACGGGGGCGCGCCGCAACGCCCTGAGCTGCCCGGGTAGGGGCCTGGAGGAGATCGCCATGCCCATCATCACCATTTCCCGCGGCACCATGAGCGGAGGCCAGATGCTCGCCGAGCGCCTCTCGTCGAGGCTCGGCTACCCGACCGTCGGCCGGGAGGCCATCAAGGACGCGGCCGCGCAGTACGGCATCTCGGAGTGCGTCCTGGAGCGCGAGCTCCTGGAGAAGCCCGGCCTGCTCGACCGGCTCAGGAGGGAGCGGGGCCTTTACCTGCTCGCCATCCAGTCCGCCCTGGTCACGCGCGCCCTGAAGGGGAGCTTCATCTACCACGGCAACGCGGGCCATCTGCTCCTCAAGGGGCTTCCCCAGGTCCTGAAGGTCCGCCTGATCGCCCCCCTGGAGTTCCGGGTGGACATGCTTCGCAAGCGGGACAAGGACATGACGGAGGAGCGCGCGCGGCAGCACATCGCGGAGGTCGACCGCCGGCGGGCCGAGTGGACCATGTTCCTGTACCGGGTGGATTGGAGGGATCCCTCCCTCTACGACCTGGTCCTGAATCTCGAGTCCATCACGGTCCAGGGCGCCTGCGAGCTCGTCGTCCGCGCCCTCTCCCTGCCCGAATTCCAGGACACCCCGGCCAAGAGATCGGCGTTCGAGGACTTGGCGCTGGCCTGCCGGGTGCGCACCGAGCTGGCGCTCCACGAGCGCACCAAGGGGATGGAGTTCGAGGTCGAGGCCGCCCGCGGCGTCGTGAAGCTCTCCGGGCAGTACTACAGCAGCGGCCTGTTCTCCCGGGGCGCCAGCCGGCACAAGGACGAGATCATTTCGGTGGTCAGAGGCGTCGCGGGGGTCGAGAAGATCGAGGTGGACCTGCGGGAGGCGTCCGTGCCCGTCGATTGACCGGGGAACATCGTGACTCCTGACTCTTCGGCCGCCGGACGCGGGCGCGCCTTGATCCTCGCGGCCGGAACCGGCCGCAGGTCATCTTGGGACACGCCATCCGCCCGTGCAGCCGGCAGATGCCTTGGTCCCCCCGGGCGTCTCCCTGGCCCGAGCCGAGGGCCAGGATGCCCGGCAGGGCCAGCTCGAATGCGGCCGCGTCGTCCTGGAACCGGTCGCATCGGGCGCACGACCGTTCGGCGGAGAGGGCGGCCATCGCGGTCAACGCAGGGCCCGCCAATACTGCGCGAAAATCCGGGTCGTGAGGACCCAGCCCAGCGGCACGTTCACGAGTACGCCCAGGGTGAAGGCCCAGAAGGGCCTGAGCCCGAATGTCGAGAGCTCCTTGAAGCGGGTCGAGAGCCCGATGCAGAGGAAGCACAGCACAAAGGCCCACGATCGGAGGCTCTTGATCGGAGCGATCGCCAGGGCGGAAAGCCGGCTCTCGAACCAGTCGGAATCGCGGAAGAGCTGCTTCAAGGCCCATCGCTGCTCCCCGTCGGCGACCGAGGAGAGCGCCCCCAGCTCCCTCAGGGACATCTTCCCCAGGAAAGAGATCTCGCCGGCCTACCGGTCGTAGGCGAACCTGCCGGCAGACTCCTCAGGCGGCCGATACCGCGAGAAGTCAGCCTTGTAGCTCCGCTTCTCCGCCTCGGACTTGAAGGTCCCCGAGACCGGAGCGCGACCACTGTGGCCGGCCGGCGGGTGGGCGGCGACCAGGCTCATCAGGACCGAGGCCGCGAAGAAGCCGAGGACGAACTTCGGGAAACGCTCCCATACGACCGAGAGGCCGGCCCGGCCCCGGG
Organism: Elusimicrobiota bacterium; assembly: GCA_016209035.1. Taxonomy (GTDB): domain Bacteria; phylum Elusimicrobiota; class Elusimicrobia; order UBA1565; family UBA9628; genus JACQWX01. The sequence goes on from JACQWX010000037.1 coordinate 78,283, forward strand.
GCCCGACATCTGCGGCGTCTTTCTCCCAGCAGAGGACCGAGACGATCGAGAGCGCGAACGCCCAGATCCCGATCCAGATGTCCCGGCCGATGACCTTCATCAGGGTGAAGGCATGGATGGGGGCGTCGCCGTGGCGGGAGGCGAGCTCCGCCACCACGGCGAAGCCTGCGGCGTCGGCGTACTCGGAGGTCCCCACCCAGGCTCCCGCCTCTCCGGGCGAGATATGGTACCACGCGGTGGGGGCGGCCCCGCCAGCGGGGATCATCCGCTTGGTGGCGAGGGAGAGGGCGAAGATCATCAGGATGGCCCAGACCGAGACCACGGCGATCGCGATGGCGACGTGGTCCTGGCGCGCCTTGACGGCGCCTCCCACGGCGATGGAGCCCGAGACCCCGCAGACCGCGCCGCCGGTCCCCAAGACAGCGCCGAAGCGGGGGTCCAGGCCGAAGAGCCGCGTGGCCGCCAGGTAGATGGTCAGCCAGGTCACGACCGAGACGATGGTCGCCTGGACGAAGGCGAGGGGCCCGGCCTCCACGATCAGCGTCAGCGGCAGGGTGGCTCCCAACAGCACGATGCCCGTCTTGACGTAGTACTCCGTGCGCAGGGAGGTCTTGAACCACTCCGGCGCGGCCTTGACGTTGCCGATGGCGAGGCCGGCGAGCAGGGCCAGCAGGGGGGCGCCCAGATCGAGCCTCTGCATGGCCGACCAGCCCGCCAGGCAGAAGACGGCCAGCGAGCCGAGGAAGAGCAGGGTGTAGCCGGCCAGGAACTCCTTGAGGTTCCTCCCCATGGCTTTCATGCTGACGCAGAAGACCAGGCCGAACCCGGCGTAGACCAGCGCAAAACCAGGCCAGTGCTTCCGCCAATCCGCGGCCAAGGCGGAGAGATCGGACCAGGTTCCCGGCGTGATGGCCCAGGGCTTCAAGGAGCTCCCCATCCAAAAGAAGCCCAAGGAAAGGGCGATGACGGCCATGCCCAGCCAGATGGCCCAGTAGTCCTCGGTCCTAAAGATCGTCACTGATGCGCTTGCAGTACAGGATCGCCACGTTGGGCATAACGGCCTCCCGGGCAATGGCCCTACTCCGTGACCAGCGGCATGTTCATGACGATGGCCTGGAGCTTCTGCATGGTCTCGGCGTAGCGCTTGAAGTAAATCTCGGAGATCTTGGACTGGATGAGATACCCCATCCTGGGGTCTTCGTCCATCAGGCCCTTCAGGACGGACGACTTGATCTTGAGGAGCTTGGAATCCCGCATGCACTGCGCCGTGAGCGTGTAGGCGTCCATCGCGAAGGAGACGCACCCGCCGAACATCGCCCCGCCGGAGAGATCGTCGATGGTCAGGCCCACGCCCTCCTTGCCGGGGAGCCTCAGGGCCACCTGCCCCTCGAGCACGATGTAGAAGTAATTGGCCTTCGCTCCGCGGGGATAGACCGTGTCGCCTGCCTTGAACTTCACGACCTCGGCCACCTTGCTCAAGCGGTCCACCTGCTCGGGCCTCAAAAACCCCAGGATCTCCTGTTTATCCAGCTTCTCGACAGCCATGATGACCCTCCTTTCGGGAATGTCGCTCCCGGGCCGTCTCCCGACGAGAGACGGCCCGGGATGATAGTCCCATCATTTCTTTTCCAGAGGCGTCTGTCAAGGGGTCCGCCGGGACGCGCCTGATTGACACCCGTGGCCGCACATATATAGAATGATTTCCCCAAATTAATACGGGCTAGACATGAGGACACGACTTTGACAGAGGGAGGGCACGGGGGGGCGCTGGATTTCTCCGAGATCCTCGGCCATCACCTGGTCGACCACAAGGTCGCCGCGATCGGGCTGACCAAGCACATGCTGATGATCGCGATCGCGGCCTTCCTGACCGCCGCGGTGATCATCACCGCGGCCCGCACCCGGGGAAGGCTGCGCACCGCGGTCGAAGCCTTCATCGCCTTCATCCGCAAGGACATCGCCGACCCGGCCCTGGGCGACGACGCGGGGTTCTACCTTCCCTATCTGCTGACGCTCTTCGTCTTCATCCTGATCATGAACCTGCTGGGCCTCATCCCGAGCGGGGCGACGCCGACGGGGAACATCTCGGTCACGCTGAGCTTAAGCCTCCTCACCTTCGTCTTGATCCACGGCGCCGGGGTCATGAGGCACGGGCTGGGGCATCATCTCAAGAACTTCGTGCCGCACGGGGTGCCGTGGTGGGCCTGGCCCCTGGTCTGGGCCATCGAGGCCATGGGATACCTCACGAAGGCCATCGCGCTCTGCATCCGTCTTTTCGCGAACATGACGGCCGGCCACATGGTCATCCTGCTGTTCCTGGGGCTCATCCTCCTGGCCGGACAGACGAGCCTGTGGTCAGGCCTGGTGGTGGCGCCGATCGCGGTGGGCCTGGCGGTCGGTCTCTACGCGCTGGAGCTGATCGTGGCCCTGATTCAGGCGTACGTTTTCACGATGTTGACCGCCATCTTCGTGGGCGGCGCATTGCATCCGGAGCATTGACACAGGAGGCACAATGGGCGAGCATCTGTACTTGGGATTAGGATATCTGGGGGCCGGCGTGGGCGCCGGCTTGGTCGTGATGGGCGCGGCGTCGGGCATCGGCAGGGTGGTCGCGTCCGCGGTGGAAGGCATCGCGCGCCAGCCCGAGGCCGACGAGAAGATCAGGAACAACATGCAGCTCTTCATCTTCCTCATCGAGGGGCTCGGGATCATCGGGTTGGGCGTGGCCTACGTCGTCGCCCTCAACCTGGGGCTGAAGGTTCTGCCGCATTGAGGCCCATGAAACGGCGCATGCCCCCCGACGCAAGCATCCCCCCCCGCGGGGGGGGATGCTGACACATGGACAAGCTATTCGCCGTCGAACCCGGGCTCATGGCCTGGACCGTGGTCACCTTCCTGCTGCTGGTGGCCATTCTGGCGAAGTACGCCTGGAGGCCGCTCATCGAGGCCTTGGACGCCCGGGACGCCCGGGTCAAGGCCGACGCCGATTCGGCGCAGGAGGCCCGCAACGCCGCGGAGAAGATCAAGGCGGAGATGGAGAAACAGCTCTCCGGCATCGACGCCAAAGGCAAGGAGATGGTCGCCGAGGCGGTGAGGGAAGGAGAGGCCGTGGCGGCGAGGATCAGGGCCGAGGCCCAGGCCCAGGCCCAGGCGGCCAAGGAGAGGGCCCTAGCCGATCTCGAGGGGGAGAAGCGCCGGCTGATCCGCGAGCTGCGCTCCGAGGTGGCGAGCCTTTCCGTGATGGCGGCGGAGCGACTCCTGCGCCGTTCCGTCGATCCCGGGGTGGAGAAGACGGTGATGGAGTCGTTCCTCAAGGACATGGAGAAGAAACAGTATCCCCGCGGGGGGGCCTGTTGAAAGCCTCCGACCGCATCCTGGCGTCGCGCTACGCGAACGCGTTGTTCGAGGCGGCGATGTCGGCCGGCCTGGAGGAGCGCGTCGCCGAGGACCTGGCCGCGGCCCAGGAGGTGGCGGCCCACCCGGAGGCCGCCGTGGCCCTGAAGACCCCGCGGATCGGAGCCGCCGACAAGAAGGCCATCATCGACGGGGTGCTGGGGAATGTCTGCTCGGAGCTTGCGCTGCGTTTCCTCCAGTTGCTCTTGGACAGGAAGCGTTTCGACTTGCTGTCGGCGGCCGCCGACTCCTACCGGAGGCTGCTCGGCCGGCTGCGCCGCGTCTCCCAGGCCGAGGCGCGCTGCGCGCGGCCTCTGGAGCCGGGGCTGCGCGCCGGGATCAAGGCGATGCTCGAGGCGTTCCAGGGCGGCAAGGTCGATTTGGACGAGGATGTTGACCCCGAACTGCTCGGGGGGGTCGTGGTGAGGATGGGAGACTGGGTGATGGACGCAAGCCTGCGCGGCGAGCTCGGCAGGCTCGAGCGGGCGCTGGCCGGCGATTCTAGGAGGCCGTAGGAGCCGACGAGGGGATTCATGGCAATTCGTCCAGAAGAGATCACGGGAGTCATCCGCAAGCAGCTGGAGGGTTTCCGCGGGGGGATGGAGCTGCGCGAGGAGGGGACCGTCCTGCAGGTCGGAGACGGCATCGCTCGGGTCTTCGGCCTGGAGAGAGCCATGGCGGGCGAGCTCCTGGAGTTCCCGCACGGCGTGCGGGGGATGGTGCTCAACCTCGAGAAGGAGAACGTGGGATGCGTCCTGCTCGGGCCCGCCGAGCTGATCCATGAAGGCGACCCCGTCAAGCGCACGGGCCGGGTCATGGAGGTCCCGGTCGGAGACGCCATGGTCGGCCGGGTCGTCAACCCGCTGGGCCAGCCGCTCGACGGCAAGGGGCCCATCGAGACCTCCTCGACGAGGCTCATCGAGGTCGTGGCCCCCGGGGTGGTGGAGCGCGAGCCCGTGAACGTGCCCCTGCAGACCGGCATCAAGGCCGTCGACGCGATGATCCCGATCGGACGCGGGCAGCGCGAGCTCATCATCGGCGACCGGCAGACCGGCAAGACCGCCATCGTCCTCGACACCATCCTCAACCAGAAGGCCCAGCCCAACCGTCCGATCTGCATCTACGTCGCCATCGGCCAGAAGCAGTCCACCGTGGCCGCGGTGGCCAAGACCCTGGAAGACGCCGGCGCCATGGAGTACTCCATCATCGTGTCCGCCACGGCCGCCGACCCGGCTCCTCTGCTCTACATCGCCCCCTACGCCGGCTGCGCCATCGGAGAGGAGTTCCTGTGGAAGGGGAAAGACGTCGTGGTCTTCTACGACGACCTCTCCAAGCACGCCCAGGCCTACCGCCAGCTCTCGCTGCTCCTGCGCCGGCCCCCGGGCCGGGAAGCCTATCCCGGAGACGTCTTCTACCTGCACTCCAGGCTCCTGGAGCGCGCCTGCAAGCTGAGCTCGAAGAACGGCGGCGGGTCGCTCACGGCCCTGCCCATCATCGAGACCCAGGCCGGCGACGTGTCGGCCTACATCCCCACCAACGTCATCTCGATCACGGACGGGCAGATTTACCTCGAGTCGGGCCTGTTCTACTCGGGGGTCCGGCCGGCCGTCAACGTCGGGCTGTCCGTCTCGAGGGTCGGCGGCGCGGCCCAGACCAAGGCCATGAAGCAGGTCGCGGGGAAGCTGCGCATCGATTTGGCCCAGTTCAACGAGCTGGCGGCCTTCGCCCAGTTCGGCTCGGAGATGGACAAGGCCTCGCAGGCACAGCTGGCGCGGGGAGAGCGCCTGGTGGAGCTCCTCAAGCAGGACCAGTTCCGGCCGCTGGCGCTGGAGGACCAGGTGGTCGCGATCTTCGCGGGCGTCAACGGCTACCTCGACGATCTGCCGGTGGACGCGGTGAAGAAGTTCGCGGCCGGGTTCGCCGAGCACCTGCGTCGCGGCCATCCGGACATCCTCGCCGAGATCGCCGGGAAGAAGGTCGTCTCGGACGAGCTGCGGGGAAGGCTGGCTGCGGCGGCCGAGGAATTCAAGAAGCAGTCCGCGGCGGCCGGGGCCGGGTCGCAGATGAAGGCCTAGACATGCCGTCGCTGATGGATGTCCGGCGCAAGATCAAGTCGGTCGCAGCGACCGAGCAGATCACCAAGGCCATGCAGATGGTGGCCGCGGCCCGCATGCGCCGGTCCCAGTCGACGATCCTCTCGGCGCGGCCGTTCGCCTTGAAGATGGAGGAGCTGGTCAGGCATCTGGCGGAGATACAAGAAGGGGAGGATCTCTCGGGCGCGGAGTCCGACGCGTTCCATCCGTTCCTCGACGACAGGAGGCCGGCCGGCCGCCATGCCTTGGTGCTGGTGACCGGGGACAAGGGCCTCTGCGGGGCTTTCAACGCCAATCTCCTGCGCCGCTCGGTCGAGTGGCTCAGGGAGCACGCCGGCCAGAAGATCTGCCTCGCCGTGGTGGGCCGCAAGGGCAGGGAGTTCCTGAGGAGGCTCAAGGGGAGCGGCATCGAGGCGCTCTACGAGCTGGCGGGCATCTTCCCCCGCGTGAGCTACGCGCACGCGGAGCTGCTGGGGAAGGTCCTGATGGATGCCTACCTCGAACGGGGGCTCTCCGACGTGACGGTGATCTACAACGAGTTCAAGAGCATCGCCCAGCAGCAGGTGGTGCGCTACCGGCTCCTGCCGATACCGCCGCCTTCGGCCCAGGAGCCTTCGGCCCGGCGCCGCTATCGGGATCTGTCGTACGAGCCCGGCCGCCTGGAGCTGCTGGCGGCGCTGCTGCCGCGCTACGTCAAGGGCCAGCTCTACCGGATCCTTCTGGAGTCCCAGGCCGCGGAGCTCGCGGCCCGGATGAACGCCATGGATGCCGCGTCGAAGAACGCCAAGGATCTGCGCGAGGCCCTGAAGCTCGATCTCAACCGCAGGCGGCAGGCCGGCATCACGAGAGAGATCGCCGAGCTCGTCGGCGGAGCCGAGGCGTTGGTTTCATGATCAAGCCAGGAGTGGCGAACGGGAGACTCTGATGTCTACAGCTACGGGAAGGATCGTGCAAGTGATGGGCGCGGTGTTGGACGTGGAGTTCCCGTCCGGGCGCCTGCCGGCGATCTATAACGCGCTCCGGGTCAAGCTGGGCGAAGGCCTTGGGGAGGGGGAGACCCTGGTCTGCGAGGTGGCCTCCCACCTGGGCGACAACACGGTCCGGGCAATCGCCATGGGGGCGACGGAGGGGCTGACCCGCGGGGTGGCGGTGGAGGACACCGGGGCTCCGATCACCGTCCCCGTGGGACCGGCCTGCCTGGGCCGGCTCATCGACGTGCTCGGTCAGCCGAAGGACTACCGCGGCCCGATCGACGCCGGGATGCGCCTGCCCATCCACCGGGCCCCGCCCGCGCTGGCCGACCAGGTGACCACGCCGCAGATCTTCGAGACCGGCATCAAAGTGATCGACCTCCTCGAGCCCTACATGAAAGGCGGCAAGGTGGGCTTGTTCGGCGGAGCCGGGGTGGGCAAGACCGTCATCATCATGGAGCTCATCAACAACGTGGCCAAGCAGCATGGCGGGGTGTCCGTTTTCGGCGGCGTCGGCGAGCGCAGCCGCGAGGGCAACGACTTGTGGCTCGAGATGCAGCACTCCAAGCTCTCCGACGGCAGTTCCGTCCTCTCGAGGACGGCGCTGGTCTACGGGCAGATGAACGAGCCGCCGGGCGCCCGGGCGCGGGTGGGGCTCTCGGCCCTGACCCAGGCCGAGTACTTCCGCGACGTCGAGGGTCAAGACGTCCTGTTCTTCATCGACAACGTCTTCCGCTACGTGCTGGCCAACTGCGAGGTGTCGGCTCTCCTCGGGCGGATGCCCTCGGCCGTGGGCTACCAGCCGACCCTGACGACCGAGATCGGCGCCCTGCAGGAGAGGATCACTTCCACGAAGAAGGGCTCGATCACGTCGATCCAGGCCATCTACGTCCCCGCGGACGACCTGACGGACCCCGGCGTCGCCACGACCTTCACCCATCTCGACGCCACCACGGTGCTCTCGCGCCAGCTCGTCGAGATCGGAATCTATCCGGCGGTGGACCCCCTGGACTCGACCTCCCGCATCCTCGACCCGAAGATCGTCGGGGACGAGCACTACGGGGTCGCCCGCACGGTGCAGAAGATCCTGCAGCGCTACCGCGACCTGCAGGACATCATCGCCATCCTCGGGATCGACGAGCTGTCCGACGATGACAAGCGGGTCGTCTCGCGCGCCCGGCGGATCCAGAAGTTCCTGTCGCAGCCGTTCTTCGTCGCGCAGCAGTTCACGGGAACGGCGGGCAAGTACGTCCAGCTCAAAGACACGATCGCCGGGTTCAAGGGTTTGGCCGAGGGCAAGTACGACCACCTGCCGGAGCAGGCATTCCACATGGTCGGGAACATCGAGGAGGCCGTCGCCAAAGCCGAAAAGCTCTGATGGATAGGCGCCTATCACCCTCGCTATGAAGAAGCTTCGCTTCGAGATGATCACGCCGGAGCGCCCGGTGCTCGAATGCGACGCCGAGTTCGTGGCGCTGCCGGCCTACGAGGGGGAGATGGGCGTGCTCCCGGGCCACGCGCCTTTCCTGGTGCAGCTCACGCCCGGGGCGGTGCGCGTCACCATCAACGGCGACGTCGTCTTCTTCGCCGTGTCCGGGGGGTTCGCCGAGATCGAAGGCGGCAAGGTCTCCATCTTCGTCGAGACGGCGGAGATGGCCGACGCGATCGACGAGGAGCGCGCCGGCCAGGCGCTCGAGAAGGCCAAGGCGCAGGCGCACCGCCGCGGCGGGGCGGACTCACTCACGCTGGCCGAGGCCGAGTCCGCCATGCGGCGCGCCCAGGTCCGGCTCAAGGTGGCGGGGCTGCGCCGCCCGCGCACCCGCCCCAAGGGCGGCTGATGCCCCTGACCTCCTGGGCCGACCTGGCCATGGCGGGCTTAAGCCACCGCGAGGCCAAGGTGGCCCTGCGCGAGCGGCTCAGCATCAAGGCGGGTGAGCTGCCGGCCGCGCTCGACGAACTGGGCCGGGACGGGACGCTCGCCGGGGTGGTCGCGGTGTCCACCTGCAACCGCCTCGATCTCTACGCCAGCGCCCGTGACGGCGAGGCGGCCGTCCGGTCCCTGAGCGCGTTCTTCGCCCGCCGCTGCCCCGGCGTCGAGAAGGTCCTGGCGGCCCGGCGCGGCGCCGACGCGCTGCGGCACCTGTTCCGGGTGGCGGCCGGCCTGGACTCCATCGTGGTGGGGGAACATCAGGTGCTCGGCCAGGTCAAGGCCGCCTACCAGCAGTCCGTGGAGACCGGGCACGCTGACAAGCTGCTCAACAAGGTCTTCCAGGCCGCGTTCGCCGCCGGCAAGCAGGTCCGCGCCTGCACCGGTATCAGCCAAGGCATCTCGAGCTGCGGGGGAGCGGCCGTGGCCATGGCGGAGAAGATCCTGTCATGCGGCGAGGGCCCCAGGCGCGTCCTTCTGGTGGGGGCGGGCAAGATGGCTGAGACCGCGGCCCAGCACATGCTCGACCGACCGAGAGCCTCCCTGACCATCGCCAACCGCGACGTCGAGCGGGCGCGGGAGCTGGCCGGCCGGTTCGCAGCCCGGGCCGTGAGCCTGGAGGAAGGCATGGCCGCGATCGGCGACATGGACGTCATCATCGCGTCCACGGCCTGTCCGCACTATGTCGTCACGAAGGACAGGCTCGCGGAGCTGGCCCTTCGCCGCGGCGGAAGACCTCTGGTCGTCATCGACTTGGGCGTGCCGCGCAACGTGGACCCCGCTTCGGCCGGGCTGCCGGGCGTCCACCTCTACGACGTGGACGACCTGGAGGCCGTCATCGCCGGTTCCCTGGCCAGGCGCCGGGGCGAAATCGAGGCGGCGGAGGCCATCCTATCCGTGCTGAGCGGCGAGCTTTGCGCCTCGCTGTCCTGCGAGCCTGCTCCAGCCGGCTTGGAGCTGCTTTAGCCCTTCTTCGCCGCTTCTTTGATCTTCTGAAGCAGGACTTCCAGGTCCACGGGCTTCTCCAGCAGGTCGGCGCGCTCCCGCGATTCGCCGGCGAGCTCTTCGGGCGGGGCTCCGTGGCCGGTGATCAGGATGACGGGCAGGCCGGGGCGCTCCCGCTTGATGACATCGAAGACCTCGTCGCCGCTCATGCCCGGCAGCTTGAGGTCCAGGACCACGACGTCGAACGCCTCCTTCCGGACCATCTCGATCGCCTTCGCGCCGTTCAAGGCGCATTTGGCCTCGATGTCCCGGAAGGCCAGCCGGTCCGCCAGCGCGGAGACCAAGTCTTCCTCGTCGTCCACCAAGAGCACTTTAAGCGAGCTCACCTGTCTCTCCTTTCCTTTTCAGCTAGGCCGGCGATCTGATTGGCAGGGTCACCGTGAAGGTGGTCCCGACCCCCGGCTTGCTCTCGACGCCGATGGTCCCGCCGAGCTTGGCCACGATGTCGCGGGTGATCGAGAGCCCCAACCCCGTTCCGAATTCTCCCTTCGTCGAGAAGAAGGGCTCGAAGATGTGCCTGATGTTCGCCTCCGAGATGCCTTGCCCGTTGTCCGCGACGGAGACGGCCACCTGGTCGGCGCCGGTCTGGCGGAGCCCGATCTCGATGCGCCCCCCGTCGGAGACGGCCGCCAGGGCGTTGCTCAGGATGTTGAGGAACACCTGCTGCAGCTGGCCGCGGTCGCTCTCGATCGCCGGGACCGAGCCCGGGAAGGAGTAGCTGATCCGGACGTTGCGGTGGAGGGCCTCGGTCTTCTGGAAACCGGCGACCTCCTCGAGCAGCTTGTCGAGATACATGGGCTCCCTTCGAATGCCCATGCGCTTGGCGAACCCCAGCAGGCGGTGGGTGACCTCGCCGCAGCGCGCTACGGATTTCTGGATGGACTGCACGAGGCTCAGCGTCTTTTCCTTGTGCGGATGGTCCTCCGAGAAGACCGCCATGTCCTTGAGGAGCCCGGCGTTCTCGTTGATGATGGCCAGGGGATTGTTGATCTCGTGGGCGACGCTGGCCGCCATGCGGCCGATGGTCGCGAGCTTGTTCGTGTACTCCAGGTCATGGAGCGCCCTGGCGCGGCGCGCGTCGGCCTGCCGCAGGCTGCTGACGATCCGGTTGGAGCTGTAGAGCATGACCGCGAAGATCATTGCGATGCTGACCCCGAGGAACCAGAACATGCTGGCCCGAAGGCCCAGCCAGGCCCCGAAGGGGTCGAGCCGCCGCTTGACGACCACGAGGATGAAGGGCGTCCTCTCGATGGCCGCGAAGCCCGCGGTCGTCCAGGCGCCGTCCTCGCGGTACTCCTCCAGGACCTCGGCCTCGCGCGCCTGCGAGGGGACCACGATGCCCGATTTCTTCAGGGCTGGCCCGTAGAGAGCCGAGTCCGTCTGGAGGACGCCGTCCCGGCTGACGATGAACGCGTCCGTCCGCCGGTCCACGTCCGGGGCGTAGAGGCGGCTGTTGATGACCGCCATGTCGATCGTCGCCCGGAGGATGAAGAAGTCGTCGGGCCCCTTCTTCTGCCGGACCCCGATGATGAAGTGGGGGAAGTCGCGGTAGCCCATGAAGACTTCGCTGAGGAACGTCCCGCGCAGCACCACCTCGTGGAACCAGTCCTGCCCCTTGTAGTTCCTCCCCTTGAGATCGTAGGGGCCGGAATAGGAGACCTGGTCTCCCTTGGAGCTGATCACCCCCAGGTCCACGAACCCGCCGAAGGCATCCTGCAGATGCCGGAGCTTCGCGGCCAGGGCGCCGTCGCTCGAGAGCCTCTCGTATGGGTTCTCGCTCAGCACGAGGGATAGGGCGCCGCGGCGCTCCTCGAAGGCGCTTTCGAGCCTGCGCCGCGCGGTGGAGAGGATGCGGCTGACGGAGAGCCGGCTCTCGACCCGGAGGGCCTCCCTGGTGTGCCAGTAGTCCACGGCCGTCATGATGGCCAGGGGAACGACGGCTGCCAGGCAGGTGACGAGGGCTGTGGACCGCATGATGGCCTGGTAGCGGGATTCCTCCCCGCCCGGGGCGATGCTCTCCGGCTTCTCGGGGGGCGTCATCGCCCTACGCCCGGCCCCTGTCGCTCGTGTCCTCGCCTCCCTTCGCCCGGGCCTCGCCCACCTTGCGGTAGGCGTCCCGCATGGCCTGGGCCAGCACCTCGATGTTGACGGGCTTGTGCAGATAGGCGAACGCCCCGAGATCGGCCGCCATCTTCTCCTCGGCCTCCGAGCCGTGGCCCGTCAGGATGATGACCTCGATGTTCGGGTGGGTCTTCTTCAAGCGCCTGAGCACCTCGATGCCCCCGATGCCGGGCATCATGAGGTCGAGCACCATCACGTCGGGCTGATCGCTCTCCACGTACTCGAGCGCCTTCTCCCCGTCGTGGACGACGGCTGATTCCAGGTTGCGGGTCTTGAGGCGCTCGGAGAGCGTGGTCACGAACTCCTTCTCGTCGTCCACGAGCAGGATCTTGGGCGGCAATTCCAGATTGGCCATGGTGTTGATCGAGGACACGCGGCACTTCGCTCCCAGCTGGACCTTCGCCCCGCTCACGCCGGGGACCCGCAGGGCAAGAGCCTTGAGCTCCTCCTGGTAGGACTGCATCCGCAGGACCTGGGCCTTGAGCGAGATGACGATCTCCCCGTGCCTGGCCGAGACCTCCACGTCGTGGTTGGCCCGCGCCAGGACGAGGTTGACCTGCGCGGCGAGTTGGAAGTCCCGCGCCGCCACCCGTGAGACCTCGGTCGTCGCGACCGCGGGGCCCCTGGCGGCGTCGCACACGAGCCCGGCCGCCTCCTCGACCGACCGGTCCTGCATCGGCACGACCAGGTCGTAGAGGCTCTCGTCGTAAGGGGGCTGGTCGAAAAGGAGCCGCGTCCACTGCAGGCGCTGGTCGTCGTCGCGGCGGATCAGGTCGGAGGCGGCATCCTCGGAGAGGCCCTCCGCGGCCGCGGCCTGCCGGACACGGTACGGGAAGTTGGCCGCGACGCACACGCGCAGGGCGTGGGAGATGGTGTTCGGGACCAGGAGCGCGGCGTACCCGAAGAGGAGCTTCCGGTCCTCCATGACGAGGTCGGCGAGCGCGGCCTTGAGGGCCGCGATGCTCTTCTCCCTCTCGCGGGTGAAGCTGTTCCAGAAGGGGGCGGGCCCAGTCATGGCGCGCGAGAGCTTGTCCTTCGGGAGCTCGAAGCGCCGCGAGGCCTCATCGAGAAGCTTGGAGTCGATGCGCTCGCAGCCCAGCTCCGAGGCGACCTTCTCGGCGACCGCTTCGCCGTGGCAATGTATCCCGCTGAAGACCGCGACAATGGCCATGGTCCATCCATCATACCGAACAACGGGATTCAACGCAAGCGTCCGCCGTAGGCGCGTTTGTGTTATAATCCATTCCGGCGGGCGGGAATCCATGGCGAACGGGGAGCGTGAGCGCAGTCTACAGGACGCGGACTTGGCCTTTTTCGGGAAGGTCGCGGCCTCGATCTCGCACGAGCTCAACAACACCGCCTCCATCATCGAGCAGGCGGCCGGGCTCCTCGAGGACCTCTCAGCGGACGGCGGCCCGCCGCTCGAGAGATCCCGCGCCCGCGAGATCGCCGAGAGGATCGGCAAGCAGGCCAGGAGGGAGGGAGGGATCATCAAGAGGCTCAACTCCTTCGCCCACAGCGTCGACGAGCCGGAGCGCGAGATCGAGCTCGGCGAGGCGGCCCAGGCCGTGGCGGCCCTGGCCCTGCGCATGGCGCAGGGCAGGAAGGTCGCGCTCGAGGCCCGGCCCGGCGCCGGGCGGATCGTGATCAGGCGCAGTCCCTTCGGCGTGCTCCAGGCGCTCTACCTTTCCGTCGAGGAGGCCGTCGCGGCCTCGCCGCAGGGGAGCACGGTGACCCTCTCGGCCGAGGGGGCCGGCGCGGCCGCCGTGGTGGTCGAGGGCGGCTGCGGCGGGCAAGGGCCCGCCCCCGGCGACGCCTCCTTCCCCTCGATCGAGGCCTTGATGGGCCGGCTGGGGGGAAGGCTTTCGGTGTCGACCCGGGACGGCCGGCTCTCCATGCGGCTTACGTTCGGGTCCTAAGGAGCGGACATGGATCCGGTCAAAGTGCTGCTGGTGGACGACGAGGAGGAATTCACCAAGACCCTCTCGGAAAGGATGGAGGCCCGGGGCCTGAAAGTGCGCACGGCATCGAGCGGCCCCGCGGCCCTGGAGCTCCTCAAGGGCATGTCGTTCGACGCGATCGTCCTCGACATGATGATGCCGGGGATGGACGGGATCGAGACCCTCAGGCGCATCCGGGAGCTCGACGCGAGCCTGCAGATCATCCTGCTGACCGGCCGGGGCGACATCCAGAAGAGCGTGGAGGCGATGAAGCTCGGGGCCATGGACTTCCTCGAGAAGCCCGTGGACTTGGGGAAGCTCATGGAGGTCATCCGGGCCGCCCAGGAGAGGAAGAGGGGCCTCGACCGGGAGAGGACCCAGAAGTCCATCGACGACATCCTCGACTCCAAGGGCTGGTGATGCGGCTCGCCGAAGCCGGCCGGGGCATCGACTGGAAGCGGTTCGGGTTCATCCTGCTCGGCGTGGCGCTGTTTTGCCTCGCGTACTTCTCCCCTCCCTGGGCTCCCGCCGCCGATCCCCAAGGCACGCTCTTCGAGCTGACGCGCGAGGGCAAGGCCGCGATCGCTCTTTTCCTGCTGGCCGGAGTCTGGTGGGTCTTTGAGGTCGTTCCCATCGGCGTGACGGGCATCGCGATCGGGGTCCTTCAGGCCTTGTTCCTGATCCGCCCGCCGCGCGAGGCCTTCGCTGACTTCATGGACCCGTCCGTCTGGTTCATCTTCGCCTCCCTGGTGATCGGGATGGTGTTCACCAAGACCGGGCTGACCCAGCGCATGGCCTACAGGATGCTGGCCGTGGTCGGCGAGCGGACCAGCATGATCTACCTAGGCTGCTTCACGATGACGGCCGGGCTGACCCTGATCATGGCCCACACGGCCGTGGCGGCCACGGTCTTCCCCCTGCTGGTGGCCATCTACTCCCTCTACGACGAGGACAACAGGCCCACCAGGTTCGGCAAGGGGCTCTTCATCGGGATGGCATTCGTGGCCGGGGCGGGGAGCGTCATGACCCTGCTGGGCTCCGCGCGCGGCGCGGTCGCGGTCGGGTTCTTCAAGAGCATGGCGGGCCGCGAGATCGCCTTCTTCGAGTTCTCCTACTACCTGGTCCCCGTGGGCCTCGTCATGGTCCTGCTGCTCTGGGGCTTCTGCATGGTCTTCTTCAAGCCCGAGCGCGCGACCATCCCCGGCCTGCGGGAGCGCGCCGTCGGCCTCTACGCGAAGCTCGGCCCCGTGACCGCCGTCCAGAAGCTCGCGCTGGCCATCGTGTTCGCCGCGATCCTGACGCTGCTCCTGCGCTCCTTCGTCCCCGCCTTGAACGCCCTCGACAAGAGCGCCGTCATGCTCGTCACCACGCTGCTGTTCTTCCTGTTCCCCGTCCTCACGGTGGAGGATCTCGAGAAGGTGCCCTGGAACATCGCGCTCCTCTTCGGCGGCGCCATGAGCATCGGCTCTTGCCTCTGGCAGACGGGCGCCGCCAAATGGATCGCGCTCAAGTGGCTCCTCCTGTTCCAGGACGCCCATTGGCTCCTGTTCGTCATGGGGATCGCCGCCCTGGTGCTCGTCATGACCAACTTCATCATGAACGTGGCCGCCATCGCCATCACGCTCCCCGTGGCCCTGGTCATGGCGCCCTACCTGGGCGTGGCGCCCGATGTCGTGTTCTACGCCTCCCTGGTCGCGGCCGGGATGCCGTTCATGCTCCTGGTGGGGGCCGCGCCCAACGCCATCGCCTACGAGAGCAAGCAGTTCACGCCGGGAGAGTTCTTCTTGGCGGGCGTCCCGGCGAGCGTCCTGCTCCTGGTCGTGTTGGGCCTGTTCGTCTCGTTCCTGTGGCCGATGCTCGGGATGCCGACCTTGACCGCGGTCCGCTAACGGCCCTGCTCCAGCACGAACTCCGCGACGGAGTCGAAGACCTCCGTCATCAGGACCACCCCGACCGCCCGCTCCTTGTCCACCACCGGGACCAGGTCGATCTTGTACCGGATCATGTTCGACACCACGACGCTGACGCTGTCGTCGGGCCGGACCGCGCCGACGATGGGGGAGGCGATGGTCTTGACCGGCTCCTTGGAGTGAGCGACCGAGGACCGGCTGAAGAGGGACACCCAATTGAAGTCCAGGTGCGAGGCCAGGTTCTGGTACTGGTCCGCGACCCTCTCGGGCATGCTGAAATGGGGCAGGAGCCCCCGCAGCAGGTCCCTCCGGCCGATGATCCCGGCCAGCCGGCCATCCTCGTCCACCACGAGGACGTACCTGGGAGTCATGAGATGCCCGTCCTTGAGCTTGACGGACGACGAGCTCAGGGCCCCGAAGGCCTCCCGGATGGTCGTGCCCTCGCGCACGCTGGGGTAGTTCCGCAGCGGCAGCATGATGTCCGAGGCCGTCTTCTCCGCCGGCGCGGCGGCCGAAGCCTTGCCGGCGTCCTTGACGCTCTCGCCAGCGATCTCCTTGACGCCCGGAATGCTGCGGACGAACTCGACCACCGCGTGCCTGTTCTTCTCGAAGAACGGCCCCCCGGAGACGGCGATGACGCCGTCCTGCGCGACGATCTCGACCGCCCCGTCGGGGAAGCCCGACTGCAGGGCGAGCGCGGCCCGCACCCTGGTCCTAAGCGCGAAGTCCCTGATCGTCCGATCGCGCTCCGGAGTCCTGCGGTACTCTTCGCGCTTGCCCAGAGCGACGACCAGGTCGGCCGCCGCCTCGATGGCCATGTGCTCCAGGTTGATCACCATGTCGTAGAGCGCGGGGTCCGCCCATTCGACGCCGTAGAGCTGGCGGACCCATCTTTCCCTCTTGTAGTCCATCTGCTCGAGGTAGCTCAGGGCCTCCTCCCGCGTGTACCCGAATTCGACGACCGCGGACTTGACGCGGTATTCCAGGGGAGCGATCAGCCGCAGTTTGATGATGCAGGGCAGCTCCTTGAGGAGGAGCTGCCCCGCATGGCCGTGGTAGACGCAGTCGCCCTCCTCGATCATGCCGGCCAAAGCCGCCTGCACGGCCAGGAGATAGCGCTCCTTGTGCTTGGTGAAGCGGTCCCAGAGCCCGGGCGGGCTCTCCACCCCCTCGGCGAGCTCCGCCTCCGACACGCCGAACTTCTTCGCGGCGGCGACGATGACCTCCCGGCTGAAGACCTTGGCGCCGAGCTTCGCGCCCAGATGCTCCGCCAGGAGCTCCCCGCCGCTCAGGCATCCTCTGGAAATCGTGATGATGGGCATGATCCCTCCCTGGACCGATGGACTCCGCGGGGATATTGTAGCGCACTCCGGGCCGCCCAAGCACGCGCCGCCCGGCGGCCGGCGGCCGTCGGGTTGACTGAGGATATCCCTTCTTGTTAGACTGATTGGCGGCTTGGAAGAAGGAGTCCGACATGAATGCCGAGATCGTGTGGCCGGAATCGATGACCAGCGTGAAGGGCGGCGTCCAGCCCAGGGGGCCCGCGGTCAACCAGATGTACGGCCGGCTCAAGCTCTTCTCCGGCAACGCCAACTTGTCCCTGGCCGAGGCCATCGCGCGCTACCTCGGGACCGGGCTCTCCCCCGCCCACGTCGCGTCGTTCGCGGACGGCGAGATCAGCGTGCATATCGAGGAGAGCGTGCGCGGCTGCGACTGCTACGTGATCCAGCCGACCTGCCGGCCGGTCAACGAGCACTTGGTGGAGCTCCTCCTCATGCTCGACGCCCTGCGCCGGGCCTCCGCGGGCCGCATCACCGCGGTCATCCCCTATTTCGGCTACGCCCGTGCGGACCGGAAGACCGCCCCCCGCATGCCGATCTCGTCGAAGCTGATGGCCAACCTGATCACCACCGCGGGGGCCAACCGCGTCATCACCATGGACCTGCACGCCGCGCAGATCCAGGGGTTCTTCGACATCCCGGTGGACCATCTCTTCGCCGCTCCCGTCCTCCTGGAGTACGTCAGGCGCAAGAGGCTCGCCGCCCCGGTCATCGTGTCGCCGGACGTGGGGGGCGTGGAGCGGGCCCGCGCCTTCGCCAAGAGGCCCTCGGCGGACCTGGCCATCCTCGACAAGCGCCGGCCCCGGCCCAACGAGGCCTCGGTCTACCACCTCATCGGAGACGTGAAGAGCCGCGTCGCCGTGCTCCTCGACGACATGGTGGACACCGGCGGGACGCTGATGAAGGTGGCGACCAAGCTCCGGGAGTGCGGGGCGGTGAAGGTCTACGCCGCCTGCGTCCACGGGGTCCTCTCGGGCAGCGCCAGCGACCTGGTCAAGGAGTCGGACCTGGAGGAGCTGATCCTGACGGACTCCATCCCGGTCACCCGCCTGGAAGGGGGCAAGATCAAGGTCTTGTCCATCGCGCCGCTCATGGGAGAGGCGATCTCCCGCAACCATCAGGGCAAATCCATCTCCGCCCTTTTCGTTTGAGGAGGCAGACATGCCGACGACCACGAGCAGCAGGGTGGAGGAAGCCCTTCGATTCGCCATCGAGAACGAGCGGGAGTACGACCGGTTCATCCGGCCGGACAACTGAGGTACTTGTCCATCTCGGCGGCGGCGGTGCGGGCGTCGCCCATGGCCAGGATGACGGTCGCGCCTCCGCGGATGATGTCCCCGCCCGCCCAGACGCCGGGCAGGTTGGTCGCCATGGTCTTCCAGTCCACGTCCACGTTGCCGCCGCCGATGACGGCCACCTTCTTTCCCAGCAGCATGGGGGTGTCGTAGTTGGGGAAGTCGCAGGCCTTCATTGCAATGATGCCTCCGAGGACCATGAGCAATGCTGCTATGATGAATTTCTGGCCGAGTGCTACGGTGGCGATGTCAATTGGTTTCTCCGCCGGGCGGCAACAAGTGAATTTGCTTTATGGGTCCATAAGGCCCGCTAATGAGCCTCACGGATGCGGTTCGAGGCGCGCGCGCCGCAGGCGCGGATGTGGTCGAGGAAGTCCTGCACGGTCCGGCCCGGCTTCTTCCCCCTGCGCGTCACGATGCAAAGCTTGCGCTGGAGCCGCGGCCGGGAGAAGCGCAGGGCGCGCAGGAGCCCCTCCCGGACATCGGCGTGGACCGAGTTCTCGGGCACGATGGCGACGCCGGTCCCCGCAGACACCGCGCTCTTGACCGTCTCGATGTTGTCGAGCTCCAGCTTGATGTTGACCCTCAAGCCCCGGGCGCGCAGGGCCTTGTCGATGGCCCGGCGCGTGGGCGAACCCGGGTCCAGGGCGATGATGTCCATCCCTTGGAGTTCGGCCAGTTCGACCGCTTCCCGGGAGGCCAGGGCGTGGTCCGGCTTGCAGATGAGCACCAAGTCCTCGGTCAGGAGCGGCGAGATCGAGATGCCCTTGCGTTTCGGCGGGAACGCCATGATGCTGAAGTCCACCCGGTCGCGCAGGACATCCTCGCAGATGCGCGACGATTTCTGATAGTCCACATCGATGTGCACCCCGGGGTTCCGGCCGAGGAACTCGCGGACGAAGCGCTGCAGGAGGTGGGGCCCCACGCTGTAGATGGCGCTCACCCTCACATGGCGGGACTCCCCGGCCGAGGCGAGCTGGCGTATCTGCTGAAGGGCGTCCTCGTAGGCGAGGACGATCCTTCGCGAGAGGCGGTAGAAGATGAGCCCGGCCGGGGTCAGGCGCAGGGGGGTGCGGTTGCCCCTTCCCACCAGGGGGCAGCCCAGCGAGCGCTCCAGGTTCTTGATCTGCTGGCTGACCGCGGACTGGGTGAGGTAGTTGAGCTCGGCGGACTTCGAGAAGCTGCCGGTCTCCGCGAGGTCCCTGAAGACCTTGCAGGTCTCGATCAGCATGGCGGTCGGGCTTTCCTCGGCACGGGGAAATTATGGCATAATGCCATTAGAGTGGCTAATAGGTCCATGAGCATTATTCATTTGGCCGATGACCCGCCGCATGGTACGATGCTGCCAATGATCTGCAGGATATGAAGACAATAAGCGACCCCACCCTCCTGTCGGAGGTGCGCCGGTACGGACGATTCGACGTGGACGCCTGCTACAACTGCGGCAGCTGCGCAGCCGTCTGCGATCTCGCCGAGGACTCGGCGCTCTTCCCGCGCAAGTGCATGCGCTATGTCCAGATGGGCCTGCGCGAGCCTCTCCTGCGCAGCCTCGACCCCTGGCTGTGCTATTACTGCGGCGACTGCGCCCAGACCTGCCCCAGGCAGACCGAGCCGGGCGAGTCCATGATGACCCTGCGGCGCTGGCTCACGGCGCAGTACGACTGGACCGGGATCTCCTCCAGGCTCTACACATCCGTCGCCTGGCAGCTCGGGGCGCTCGCGGCCGCCGCCGCCCTGGTGGCTGGGCTCCTGCAGGCCTTGGTGTTCCATTGGGACGCTCCCTTGACCCACGTCGCGCTCAACACCTTCGCCCCGGCGCGCGCGGTGCATACCTTCGACCTGACTGTGGCGACCCTCTTGACCGCGCTCTTGGGAACCTATGTCCTGCGCATGTTCTGGCTGACGGTCTACCGCGGGGGAACGGCCCAGGTCCCCTTGGCCTCGTTCATCGAGGAGGCGCAGATACTGGTCCTGCACGGCGCCACCCAGAAGCAGTTCCTCGAGTGCGCCGAACCAGGCAGGTGGTTCGAGAGCCGCTGGATCAAGCACTTCCTGCTGGTCAGCGGCTACGCCATCATGTTCGCCCTGGTGGTGGTGTTTCTGGAATGGTTCCAGACCGACACGGTCCATCCCTTCTGGCATCCCCAGCGGCTGCTGGGCTACTACGCCGCGGCGGTCCTGGTAGTGTTCCTGAGCGAGGCGCTCTGGGGCCGGATCATGAAGAAGGAACAGATGCACAAGTTCACGGACCTGAGCGACTGGGCCTTCCCGGTCCTGCTCTGGCTGACCGCGGTCACTGGCATCATCGTCCATGTCAGCCGCATCGGTGGCTTCCCGCAGGCCACCTATGCGGCCTACGCGGTCCACTTGGTCGTGGCCATCACCATGCTGATCACGGTCTATCCGTTCGGCAAGTGGTCGCACGTCGTGTACCGGCCGCTGGCCATGTATTTCCACGCGGTGAAGAAGAACGCCCTGCGCCGGCAGCCCCAGCCGGTCGGATGAGAGACCCCATGAACTCGAGCCACGATCACGGCAAGAGAGTGGGAGCCGCGCTGGTGGTGGGCGGCGGGATCGGCGGCATGCAGGCCTCCCTCGATTTCGCCGCGGCGGGCATCAAGGTCTACCTGGCCGAGTCGGGCCCGTGCATCGGCGGGGTCATGTCCCAGCTCGACAAGACCTTCCCCACGAACGATTGCGCCATGTGCACCATGGCCCCGCGCCTCGTGGAGATCAGCCGGCACAAGGACATCGAGATCATCCCCCTGGCGGACCTGGCCGGCATCGAGGGGAAGGCCGGCGACTTCACCGTCACCGTGCGGCGGCGCCCGCGCTTCGTCAACGATGAGTGCACGGCCTGCGGCGACTGCCTCAAGGCCTGCCCCTTGGGCAAGCTCAAGCCCTCAGACGACCCGAAGAAGCCCCAACCCATCCCCGACGAATACAACATGGGGCTGTCCTTCCGGCCGGCCATCTACATCCCCTACGCGCAGGCCGTGCCGAACCGCGCGGTCGTTGACCCCGAGCGCTGCCTGTACATGAAGACCGGCAAGTGCAAGCTGTGCGTGAAGGCCTGCCAGGCAGGCGCCATCGACTTGGACCAGAAGGAGGCCGCGGTGACCTTGAGCGTGGGCGCCGTCGTCGTGGCCCCGGGCTACAAGCTCATCGACCCCAAGGTCAAGCCGGACTACGGCTACGGGACCTACAAGAACGTCATCACCGCCCTCGAGTTCGAGCGGCTGCTCTCGGCCTCGGGCCCGCACTTGGGCAAGGTCATGCGGCCCTCGGACAAGGCCGAGCCCAAGCGCATCGCCTTCATCCAATGCGTGGGCTCGCGGGACAACGAGCGGGACTACTGCTCCGCGGTCTGCTGCATGTACGCCACCAAGGAGGCGCTCCTCGCCAAGGAGCACCTCAGCCCCGACCTGCGGTGCGACATTTACTTCATGGACCTGCGCGCATTCAGCAAGGGCTTCGAGGAGTACTATAACCGGGCCAAGTCCCACGGCGTGCGCTACATCCGCTGCCGCGTGCCCAAGCTCTCCGAGGACCCTAATACCCGCAATGTCAGGTTGAAATTCGTGGCCGAGGACGAGACCAAGCGCGAGGCCGAGTACGACCTGGTCGTGCTCTCGGCGGGCTTGAAGCCCAACCCTTCGTCAACGGCTCTCAAAGAGCCGCTGGGACTGGAGTTCGACCAGCATGGGTTCTGTGCCGCCAAACCGTTCTCTCCTGTGGACTCGGGCCGCGAGGGCATCTTCGTGGCGGGCGTCTTCACCGAGCCCAAGGACATCCCGGAGACCGTCATCCAGGCGAGCGGCTCGGTCGCCCGGGCCATGGAGCTCCTTGCTCCGGCCAAGGGGGAACTCCTCGCAAAGAAGGAGTATCCTCCGGAGACCGACGTGAGGGGCGCCGAGCCCAAGGTGGGGGTGTTCATCTGCCACTGCGGCACCAACATCGCCTCGGTCGTGGCGGTGAAGGGCGTCGTGGCCTACGCCCAGTCCCTGCCCAACGTCGCGCACGCGGAGAACGTGCTCTACGCCTGCGCCAACGACTCTCAGGAGAAGATCAAGAAGACCGTCATGGAGAAGGGCTTGAACCGCGTGATTGTGGCGGCCTGCACCCCCCGGACCCACGAACCCCTTTTCCGTAACACCATACGGGAGGCGGGCCTGAACCCTTACCTCTTCGAGATGGCCAACATTCGGGACCAGTGCTCCTGGGTGCACATGGGCGAGCCGGCGCTCGCGACCAGGAAGGCCAAGGACCTCGTGCGCATGGCCCTGGCCAAGGCCAGGCTCTTGGAACCTCTCCAGAAGAAGCGCGTGCCAATCCAGAAGGGCGTCGTGGTCATCGGCGGGGGCCTGGCCGGCATGACGGCGAGCCTGACCCTGGGCCGCCAGGGCTTCACCGTGCATCTCGTGGAACGCGACCCGGAGCTTGGCGGCATGATGCGGCGCTCTCGCTACCTTCTCGGCGGCGCCGACCCCCAGAAGCATCTTTCGGATGTCATCGCGGCGGTGAAGGCCGAGAAGAATATCGCGATCCACTTGAGCGTGAAACTCGAGGCCGTTGAAGGGTGCGTCGGGAATTTCAAGACCAGGCTTTCGGCCGACGGACGTCCGTCGGCCGAGATAGATCACGGGGCGATCATCGTCGCCACCGGGGCGAGGGAACACAAACCCGACGAGTACCTCTACGGCAGGAATCCTTCGGTGCTCACCCAGCTTGAGCTGGAGGAACGGCTCAGCCACGACGGTCTTGGCAAGGCCAAGACCGTCGTGATGATTCAATGCGTCGGCTCCCGCGACGAAAAGCGCCCGAACTGCGGCCGCGTCTGTTGCGCTTCGGCGGTCAAGAACGCCTTGAAGATCAAGGAGCTCTCTCCCGAGACCGGCGTCTACGTCCTGTTCCGGGACGTGCGCACCTACGGGTTCAAGGAGGCCTTCTACACCGAGGCCAGGCGGAAGGGCGTGGTGTTCGTCCGCTACGACGAGACGCGCAAGCCCACGGTGGCCGAGGAGGGAGGGCGCATCCTCGTGACCGTCTGGGAGCCCATCTCCCGGGCCGAGGTCGTCCTCCCTGCGGACCTGGTGGCGCTTTCGACGCCCACCGTGCCCCACCCTGAGAACAAGGACCTGGCCCAGATGCTCAAGGTCCCGCTCGACCCCAACGGCTTCTTCCTCGAGGCGCACATGAAGCTGCGGCCCGTGGACTTCGCCACGGAGGGCGTCTTCCTCTGCGGCGCCGCGCACTTCCCCAAGACCCCGGACGAGACCATCGCCCAATCGCTGGGGGCGGCCGCCCGGGCGGCAACGGTCCTGGCCAAGGACGCCATGGAGCTTTCGGCCAACATCTCGCATGTCATCAACGACGGCTGCGACGGCTGCGCCTACTGCGTGGAGCCCTGCCCCTACAAGGCGGTGACGCTCCTGGAGTACATGCGCGAGGGCGCCATCAAGAAGATGGTGGAGGTCAACGAGAGCCTCTGCAAGGGGTGCGGCGTGTGCCAGGCCACCTGCCCGAAGAAGGGGATCGTGGTCCGGGGCTTCAGGCTGGAGCAGATCGCGGCCATGGTCGAGGCGGCCCTGACGCCGGCGCCGCTGGAGCCGGCGCCCGCGCCTGAGCCTACAGAGGAGGAGGCCAAGACATGAGCCAGCAAGCTTTGGCGAAGCCGTTGGACCCTTCCGAGATTCAGAACCCGGACCCGCTGGTGGTCGCTTTCTGCTGCAACTGGTGCTCCTACACCGGAGCGGACCTGGCCGGGACTTCCCGGCTCCAGTACCCGCCTCACGCCCGGATCATCAGGGTCATGTGCTCCGGGATGGTGCACCCGAACCTGGTCATCGATGCCTTGACCAAGGGGGCCGACGGCGTCATGATCTGCGGGTGCCACCCGGGCGACTGCCACTACATCGACGGGAACCTCAAGACCGAGAAGCGGGCCGAGGCCATCAAGCTCATGCTCGAGGACTTCGGTCTCGAACCCGAGCGCTTCAGGCTGGAATGGGTCTCGGCGTCCGAGGGGCCGCGCTTCGCCCAGGTGATGCAGGAGATGATCGACGGCGTCAAGCGCCTGCCGCCGAGCTCCTACAAGACAGGGTGATTGGAATATGCCGGATTTCGTGAAGTGGTTCGAAGGGAAGAAGCACATGTGGGACGGGAAGGAATACGGCTCGTCCCAGGAGGCCCAGAGCGTCCAAGCCGGTTACGCGGCGGACGGCTTCGAGGTCCAGGTGGTTCCGGAGGGAGGCAAGTTCCTGGTCTACTCCCGCCGGGTGGCCGCCGAGCAGGCGGCGACATGACGCAAGCCGAGCCGTCCCATTCCTGTCATTTAGGGGAATGGACAGTCCCGCAGGGCGGGACTGAGGCTTGGCGCGCGGATCAAGGAGGAACACATGGCTGCAAAGGTCGCTGAGGAGTGGCTGAACATATGCGGAGGCTGCGAGGTGAGCATCCTCGACATCGGGGACGCGCTGCTGGACCTGCTGCCCCAGCTTGAGTTCGTGCACATGCCCGTGCTGATGGACCACAAGTACCACGGGCAGACGGGCGAGGGGGACCCTCACAAGATCGAAATCCCCGCCGCGGACGTCGGCATCATCTCGGGCGGCATCCGCAACGAGAAGGAGAAGGCCGTGGCCCTTGCCATGCGCAACTCCTGCAAGACCTTGATAACGCTTGGGTCCTGCGCGTGCTTCGGCGGCATCCCGGCCATGGCCAACATGTGGACCCTCGAGGAGATGTACGAGAAGGTCTATCGCGGCTCGAAGACGACTGAGAAGTCCCCCACGCCGAACAAGGACCTGCCGCCCCTGACCGACCGCGTTTACGCGGTCGACGAGGCGGTCAAGGTGGACGTCGCCATCCCCGGCTGTCCGCCCTCGCCGGACATGATCAAGGAGGCGCTGACCTGCCTTCTGACGGGCAAGCCCTTCACGCTCCCGGAGAAGTCGGTCTGCGACGAGTGCCCGACCAAGCGCGAGAAGAAGGCCGCGGGCGGCGACATCAAGCGGCCGCTCGATGGCATGACATTCAAGCAGAACGCTCCTTGGGAGGAGACGCGCTGCTACATGGAGCAGGGCTACCTGTGCCTGGGCCCGGTCACCAAGTCCGGCTGCGCCGGCCAGACCACGGAAGCCGGCGAGGCCAAGGTGCCGCGCTGCATCAAGGGCTACATGCCCTGCCGGGGCTGCTTCGGCCCGGTCAAGAAGGGCGCCAACCCCCTCGTGGACATGATGGGCGCGATCTCGTCCATAGGACTCAAGCCCGAACAGGTCGCGGACCGCAGGGCGCTGCTCAGCCGCTACGTCGGCGGGCAGGGGAGACTCAAGCCCCTTCCGGCCAAGCCGGCGCCGGCGAAGAAATGATGCGAGCCTCCCGAGTCGCGAGCCTCCCCCGCGGGGAGGCGAGCATTGAGGGGGATGAAATAGTTTATGAAAGGAGGATCGAATGGCAAAGACGCTAACCATCGCACCCGTCTCGAGGCTGGAAGGGCACGCCAAGGTCACCATCAACCTCGACGATGCCGGGAACGTCGCCGACACCTTCGTCAATATCGTGGAGCTCAGGGGCTTTGAGAAGTTCTGCCAGGGCCGCCCGGTAGAGGAGATGCCGCGCATCGTGACGAGCATCTGCGGCGTCTGCCCGTGGTCGCACCACCTGGCCTCCGCGAAAGCGGCGGACGGGGTCTTCGGCGTCACGCCGACCCCGACGGGCAGGAAGCTCAGAGAGCTGTGCAACTCCGTGGCCTACACCGAGGAGCACATCCTGCATTTCTTCTTCCTGGCCGGGGCGGACTTCGTCCTGGGACCGGGCGCGGACTACAAGACCAGGAACGTCATCGGGGTCGCTGCCGCGGTGCCGGAGATCGGCAAGAAGGTCGTGCACAACCGGCACCTGGGCGCCCGCATCCTCAATATCGTGTCGGGCAAGTCCATCCACCCGGTGACGGCCGTGCCGGGGGGTTTCAGCAAGCCCCTGACCGATCACGAGCGCGACATGGCGCTCAAGATGGCTTCGGAGATCCTGGAGTTCGCCAAGTTCAGCATCGCCTGGGCCAAGGAGTCGGTTTTCCCGAAATACCTCGACGCGGTCAAGACCGTGGGGGTCATCAAGACCGGGTACATGGGCACGGTTCGGCCGGACGGGACCATGGACCTCTACGACGGGAAGATCCGGCTCATGAAGCCGGACGGCTCATTCGTCGACTTCGACGACACGAAGTACGCGGACTACATTTCGGAGAAGGTCCTGCCGTGGTCGTACCTCAAGTTTCCGTACGCCAAGTCCTGGAACGAGGGGTTCGACATGGACCTCGACCACCCGAAGGGCGTCTACCGCACCAACACCCTGGCGCGCCTCAACGTGTGCGACAAGCTGAGCACGCCGATGGCGCAGAAGGAGTTCGAGGCGTTCCGCCAGGCCTTCGGGAGGCCCTGCCACCTGACCCTGCTCTACCACTGGGCCAGGCTCGTGGAACTCCTCTACAACGCGGAGTACGCGGTGCAACTCCTCAAGGACCCGGAGATCACCGGCAGGGAGACCCGCGTGGCGGTCAAGCCCCGCGCGGGCAGGGGCGTGGGGCATGTCGAGGCCCCGCGCGGCACCCTCATCCACGATTACGAGACCGACGACAAGGGGCTGGTCACGAACGCGAACCTCATCGTGGGCACCACGCACAACAACGCCCCGATCAACATGGCCGTCAAGCAGGCGGCGAAACTCCTGATCAAGGGCGGCAAGTACGACGAGGCGCTGCTCAACACCGTGGAAATGGCGATCCGGGCCTACGACCCGTGCTTCTCGTGCGCGACCCACAACCTCGACGGGAGGCTGGCGGTGCGCATCGATATCCATAGGCCCGATGGGGCGGTCGAGACCATGGCCAATTGACGGAGCGCAGCCCCATCGGGCTTGCCGTGACAAGCGTCCATCGAGACCCTGCCGAGGAACGGCCCGAACCCGAGGACTTCCTCGACAAGGAAGTCCTGGTCATAGGCTGCGGCAACGTCATGATCGGAGACGACGGCCTGGGCCCCGCCTTCATCAAGCACCTCGAGGCGCGCGGCGGGGCGCCGGCGCACGTGGGGCTCCTGGACGCGGGGACCGGGGTCCGCACGGTCCTCTTCGGCATGGTGCTCGCCGAGAAAAGGCCCAAGCGCATCGTCATCGTCGACGCGGTGGACATGGGCCGCGCTCCGGGAGAGGTCTTCGAGATCGACCTCGCGGAGGTCCCGCCCTTGAAGGCCGACGACTTCTCCATGCACCAGCTGCCGACATCGAACTTGCTTCGCGAGCTCCGGGACCAGTGCGGGGTCGAGGTCCGGGTGGTGGCGGTCCAGGTCGCGTGGCTTCCGGACGAGCTCCGGGGCGGCCTCTCCGACTCGG
The DNA here is from genome assembly GCA_016209035.1 of Elusimicrobiota bacterium. GTDB lineage: Bacteria > Elusimicrobiota > Elusimicrobia > UBA1565 > UBA9628 > JACQWX01. Next base: position 105,668 of record JACQWX010000037.1, read on the forward strand.
TCGCGGCGTCCCTGGAGCGCGCGCGGGAGTTGGTGGAACGCCTCTACTGACGGGCTTCCTTACTGATCCCGGCGCAGGCCGCTCACTTGCGGAAGTAGCCCGCGAGCCTGCTCTCGGGGTCGCTCTTCGCGTGCTCCTCGGTGAACCGCTGCCATTCGGCCGGGGAGAGGAGGGACTGCGTCTCCACGATCCTGCCCATGGTCAGGTTGAGGACTCCGGGGATGCGGCGCACTTTGTCCCGGAGATGCCCCGAGAGCACGGCCTCGTCCCGGGCGAACACGGAGAACTGCAGGCAGTCCCCCAGCAGGTGGAAGGTGTAGGCGACATACCCCAGCGCGACGCCCTCCGGCCAATCGCCCGAGGCGATCTTTCCATAGACCTGCGCGAGCGCGCTCGGGAAGACCTTGACCGTGACCGCGTAGCGCGGCAGATGCTCCGCGCCCTTCGGCACGGTCAGGAACTTGGGCATGAACAGCTGGATGAGCCAGACGCCCGTGATGTCTTTCAGGCGGGCCAGTGGGCCTGAGACGAATTCGGCCAGCGCGTCGGGAGTGACGACGTGGACGACCAGGCTCGCCTCGTTGTGCAGGTGGCGCCTGGACATGTAGAGAAGCCTGCCGTTCTCCCCCAGCGCGTCCTGCAGAGCGCCGGCCTCGGCCAGCATCTCGTCCCAAAGCGACCGGACCTTCTCCTGCGCCTGAATCCTCACGACATAGAGCATGGCATCACCTCGAGGCCTGCGTGTCTCCGTCGCCCTCGCGGGCGAACCGCCTCGTAGGAAATATTAGCAAGTTTTGACCGCGGGGGAGTTTTGATGCTAGAATTGTCTGCCGTTTTTTACGCCGCCGTCTTGGCGCGGAGCGGTTCTGTGCGGGATAAGGGGTTCATATGAGCAAATTGAAGACCATGGCCGTTTCAGCGGCGCTGCTGGCGTCGGGCGTTCCGGCGATCGCCGGCGAAGCGGAACTGAGGATACCGGACCTCTCCAGCGTGGCTTTCCTGGGCGTTTCCGGCCACAGCCTGCTGCTCTGGGGGCTCGTCATCTGCGTGCTGGGAGTGGTTTTCGGCTTCTGGCAGTCCGTGCAGATCGCCGGCCTTCCCGTGCACAAGTCCATGAAGGACGTTTCCGAGCTGATCTACGAGACCTGCAAGACCTACCTGATCACGCAGGGCAAATTCCTCGCGCTGCTGTGGGTCTTCATCGCGGCCATCATGGTGTGGTACTTCAGCCTCAACCCCGACATGACCGCCTTCAAGATATTCGTGATCGTGCTCTTCTCCATCGTCGGCATCCTCGGCTCCTACTCGGTGGCGTGGTTCGGCATCCGCATCAACACCTACGCCAACTCCCGCACCGCTTTCGCCGGCTTGAAAGGCCTGCCGTATCCCACCATGGCCATCCCGCTCAAGGCCGGCATGAGCATCGGCATGCTGCTGATCAGCGTCGAGCTCGTGCTCATGCTGTTCATCCTGCTGTTCGTGCCGGGCGATTACGCGGGCCCCTGCTTCATCGGCTTCGCCATCGGCGAGTCGCTCGGCGCGGCGGCGCTTGGTATCGCGGGCGGCATCTTCACGAAGATCGCCGACATCGGCTCCGACCTCATGAAGATCGTCTTCAAGATCAAGGAAGACGACGCACGCAATCCCGGCGTAATTGCTGATTGCACCGGTGACAATGCGGGCGACTCCGTGGGCCCCTCGACTGCACCGGCGACAACGCCGGCGACTCCGTGGGCCCCACGGCCGACGGCTTCGAGACCTACGGCGTCACGGGCGTGGCCCTCATCACCTTCATCCTGCTGGCTGTTCCCTCCCAGGCCGCGCAGATCCAGCTGCTGGTGTGGATTTTCGTCATGCGCATCGGCATGATCGTGACCAGCGCCTTCTCCTACTGGGTCAACGGCCTCATCTCCCGCGGCATGTACGGCGCCTCGAAGAGATTCAACTTCGAACACCCGCTCACCATGCTGATCTGGCTGACCTCCGCGGTTTCCATCGCCATGACCTACCTGCTCAGCCGGCTGCTCATCCCCGGGCTTGGCGACGGCACGCTGTGGTGGAAGCTCTCCACTATCATCACCTGCGGCACCATCGCCGGCGCGCTCATCCCCGAGCTGGTCAAGGTGTTCACCTCGATGAATTGCGCCCACGTGCGCGAGGTGCTCACGGCTTCCAGGGAAGGCGGCGCGTCCCTCAACATCCTCTCGGGCTTGGTGGCGGGCAACTTCAGCGCCTACTGGATGGGCATGGCCATCATCGCCCTCATGGCCGGCGCCTACGCCGTGTCCACGACGGGCCTCTCCGAGCTCATGGCGGCGCCGGCCATCTTCGCCTTCGGCCTGGTGGCCTTCGGCTTCCTGGGCATGGGCCCGGTCACCATCGCCGTGGACTCCTACGGTCCGGTGACGGACAACGCGCAGTCGGTGTACGAGCTCTCCACCATCGAGACCCTGCCCGGCATCAGGGAAGACATCAAAGGTGAATTCGGCTTCGAGCCGGACTTCGAGAACGCCAAGGCCTACCTGGAAGAGAACGACGGGGCGGGCAACACCTTCAAGGCCACCGCGAAGCCCGTGCTCATCGGCACGGCCGTGGTGGGCGCCACGACCCTGATATTCTCCATCATCCAGCTCCTCTCGGCCAAGTTCGGCACGGTCGGGCCGGAAGGCATCTATGAGGGGCTCTCCATCATGAACCCGCTCTTCCTGCTGGGCCTCGTGACCGGCGGCGCCGTCATCTACTGGTTCACCGGCGCTTCCATCCAGGCCGTTTCCACCGGCGCCTACAGCGCGGTGGAGTTCATCAAGAAGAACATTAAGCTGGAAGGCGGCGGCGAGAGGGCTTCCGTCGAAGATTCCAAGAAGGTGGTGGAGATCTGCACGAGATACGCCCAGAAAGGCATGTTCAACATCTTCCTGGCCGTGTTTTTCGCCACGCTGGCCTTCGCCTGCGTGAACCACTACTACTTCATCGGCTATCTCATCTCCATCGCCGTCTTCGGCCTCTACCAGGCGATCTTCATGGCGGACGCGGGCGCCGCCTGGGACAACGCCAAGAAGCTGGTGGAAACCGAGTTGAGAATGAAAGGCACGCCCCTGCACGACGCCACCGTGGTGGGCGACACCGTGGGAGACCCCTTCAAGGACACTTCCTCGGTGGCGATGAACCCGATCATCAAGTTCACCACGCTCTTCGGCCTGCTGGCGGTCGAGTTGGCCATCACGCTGGATCCCAAGATGAGCAGGACGCTGGCCGTGGTCTTCTTCCTGGTCAGCGTGGTGTTCGTGTGGCGTTCCTTCTACTGCATGCGCATCCCCGTCGACGCGGCGAAGCGGCGCGGCTAGGAGCAATGCCGGTCACTTAAGCCGGTCCTCCGTCGAGAAATGACATAATATCCCCCGACGCCGAGAAGGGGGACTCATGGGACTGGCATCGTCGCTCGTTTCCTTGTGCGACGGCACTCTTCCGGCGTCGTGCGTATCCCCGACAGCCGAGAGAACCGGGAAGCATTCGGGCTGCCTCCATCGAGCCGCCGGTCAACCGGCTACCCTCAAATCCGAGCAGTCGGCCTGATGGTGCTGCGCAGCCATCTGTTGCTGGATTTCGACTTCGCTGGATGGGCTACCGGGGAGGGCACCTTGGCCGTCCCAATGTTGCTTCGAGTCCCTCCGCATTCGCTGACCATTCTGGACCGATATTTCGCGAACTGCCTGCTTCTGCATCAGATGCGGACCGACTGCGAGGAACGACACTGGCTGCTGCGGGCTCGATGCGGTTTAAGCGGCCCGGACTCTGTCCGACGGGGCGTCTCGCAGGCCGACTTGGGCATGCAGGAGGCCGAGAGCCGAGCGCCGCCTCTAGGCGAGCGCGTCCCCGACGGATTAGGCCGGGTCGCTTAAACCGCATCAAGCCCGCCTCCCTGGGTGAGGCTTGCAAGCAGAAGGATGTAGGCCAACCCTCCCGCTATCCGGTAGTACGCGAACTTCGGCGCAGGCCCGAAACTCGGATAGCTGGCCAGGAGATGCTCGTATA
>JACQWX010000038.1:0-27423 GCA_016209035.1 Elusimicrobiota bacterium
CGCGCAATCTCTCCGCCGCAGGGGCCAGCCCCATGTCGGGCCGGACGGCCCGGGCCAGCCCCTCGACGGTTCTTTGCAACGAGCTCACGTCGTTGGCCAGGCCAAACAGGTTGGCGATAGCGCTCTGGATGCGCGAATGGAGAAACGGATCGCTGGGGGAGACCGGCAAGCCGTCTTGCTGGTCGTCGCGCAGCCGTTTGAGCGCGGCTCCCAGCTCGGCCTTCACCCGCAAGGCTTGTCCGCCCAGCCGGCCAGCTTCCTTGGAGGCTGATTCGATCTGGTCAGCCTGGCTCTCGGCCGCCGCTTGGAGCTGCTCGGCGCGCACGGTCAGCGCGCGGACTCTTATCTGAGCCAATTGCGATTCAAACGCCAATGTCTGGTCTGCGGGATCGATCTCGCGGGACGGCCGGTTGGCAAGCAACTCCGCACAAACCGGCGGCGCCGAGATAGACGACAAGAACGCAGCCAGGATGAACCGAATCATTCCTCGTCTCCTTCGGTCCCCCTGGTCTCACCCCGTTCCGGCGGGGTCGTGGAGACCCCGGGGCCGATTCCCCGGGCTACAAGGGCTTGAGTGTCAGTTTAGCAGGTGCTCGACGGCCGGTCATGAGGCCAAAGGCCCAATGCCGAGTGGGTCCTTGAGTCTGTCAGACGTCGAGCCGGCAACCGGACCCGCGGACTGTGGTGATGACGGCGCCGACGGGATCGAGGGAGATAGGAAAGCCGGCTCGGGCAATTTAGCCTGTTTACGGAAGCTGAGTCGGCTGTTTTGGCCGATTCAGGCGGGTTTTGGGGAGATAGCGTTTCGGGCCTTCGAACCGGGCGTTGGGACGGGCGGTTCAAGAGGCTCTGGGCCGACCTGTCGTCCCTGCCAATTCAAGACCAGCGCCCACCGGCGGTGGGGAAGTCCTGCCCATCCTTCTTGATTACAGGGGGACCTCCTGCTAAACTATCTTCATGAAATACCCTGTCATTCTTGAACCCTCCAAGGACGGTGGATACGCGGTCCATGTTCCATCTCTGCCGGGCTGCCACACCCAAGGGGACACGGTCGCAAGAACCGCTGGGTGGGCGTGGAGCTCAAGGGGAGGCAGGGGAGCGGCAAGGACGGGTTCGGCGCCAAGGTGGAGGTCAAGGCCGGAGAACTGTGGGTGGAGCGCGAGCTCACCGGCGCCAACGGCGGCTCCTCACAGGCCCCCGCGCCCATGCTCTTCGGCCTCGGCAAGCGCGACAAGGCCGACCTGGTGCGCGTGACTTGGCCCACCGGCATCCGCCAGAGCCTGGTGGACGTCCCCGCCGGCCAGACGGTACGGGTGACCGAGAAGCGCGGCCGGCCGGCCACGCCTTCATCGAGGTGGTCGAGGCGCGCTGAAGGCCCTCCGGATCAGGTCCTTGCGTCTCCAGGGGGGCCTGGCGCCCTTCATCACCTCGACGAGCTCCGCCGCGAAAAGGTCCGGGCGCTTCACGTCCAAGCGCCTCCGGTCCACGAAGTCCTTGAGCCACGAATAGAGCGCGTCGCCCGCGAACGTGGCGTCCGGGAAGACCGCCCGCAGGGAAAGGGCGCAGACCACCTGCCTCGCGATCCTCGCGCTCGACGCTTCTCCCGCGTCTTGAATTAACTCAGGAGATTGCAGAAATGAATGACTATATATTAGACTAAAGTATTGACAAAATACATTCCGCCTGCTAGCATATAATGGGAGGCGCAACATGAGGGTTTTCAGGGAGCAGACCGCCGTCGCGGCCGTATCCGAGCTCAGGACTAGGCTGGACGCGATTCTTCATCAGCTCGGCAAGACCTCCGTGCTCATTGAGAAGCACAACAAGCCCGTCGCTGTACTGGTCGATCCCGCCGAATTCGAGCGCATGCAGGAGGCCATCGAGAACGCCTCCGACGTCATCCTTGCCTTCGAGGCGCGCCGCAGGGAGTTGTCGCATAAGAAGGGAGGCTACCTCCCCCTGGACGAGGCGGAAAATCGCGCCCTGTGACCGAGCCCCAGAATCTGCCACCGGCAGGTTCCGGCCCGCGCAGCGGGTCGGCGAGCCCCGGGCTTCGCTCGGGACGGATCGGCAAGGAAGAGCCCGTACGATCCAGGAAATGGTCGGAGCTCGGCAGAGTGGAGACCATGACCTGGAAGGTCCTCCTGCATCCCCTCGTCCTTGACGAGGACATCCCGCGCCTCGACAAACCGGAACGGGCGCGCATCTTCAAGGCCATGCGGGAGAGGCTCGCCACGGCCCCCCATCAATACGGCGAACCCCTGCGCGGAGAGCTTTTCGGCTATTGGAAGCTTCGCGTGGGCGACTTCAGAGTGATCTACAAGATGCGCAAGCAGATCGTGACCGTGCTCGTTCTCAAGATCGGTCCGCGCAGAGACAGCGAAGTCTACGCCGACATGGTGAAGCGCCTCAAGGCTTTTGAGGCCTGATCTCGATGGATGAATGACCCAAAGTAACTGCCCCCATGGGTTCTAGACGACGACGCCAAAAACGGCGCAGCTCGACGCAACCGATGTCGGCCGCCGTCGCCGAACACGACGCGCTCGTTGGAGGTGAGGTCCGAGCGGGCCTGAGCCCGCTGGACATCGTGAACCGTCTTCATTTCCAGGTCACGGCGATCATCGTCTGCGTTTGGACTGGCGGGCTTCTCGTTTTGGCCGGTCTCGTCCTCCTCCTCAAAGATGCCTGGGCCTGGAGCCTGAGCATATCGCTGGTCGGTTTGTGCTTCCTGCTGTTCGCTCGCTTCCTGTTGCGGGGCGGCGGCTTCCGGTGGGTCCTGAGGGGAACCGGACTGCCCAATGGTCCGTTGCGTGGCGGCGATGCCTAGACGCACCTGGGTTTATGATCCGCACTCCGGCGGCGTGAAGATACCGGCAGCGGTTCAGAATCGGAGCTTGGGCGAAACACGCGAGCAGCACTTCAGGCGTCTGCGCGATGTTCCCACTCACCTCTGTCGCCTCCGCTACTTCGGAAGAGAGGATGCGTGGGCTCTCGCGTTTTACACCTACAGCAACGAGCGCTATGAGCCCTGCGTCTTTCATAACGGGAGCTTCCACGGCACACCGGAGGAGGCCTTCGATGTCGGCGCGGCTTATCTGCAGGCCGAGCCTTCAGCCGCCCTTCGATGGATCGCGCGGAAGCCATGATTCGCCGCGCTCGTATGATACCATAGCTTGACGGCCAGGGAAGCCCCGCGCAGGGGGGGCCTTCGTTTTCATCCTCAAAGGTGCTAGTATGATTCGCATGATGGCACAACGGAGATGACGGGAACGCGCCTGCTGTTCATCGAGATCTTCCCGGACGTCTTCCATCGGAACCATGGGAGCATCCTGTTCCCGTTCCTGAAGGGGCTGGCCCGACGGAAGGGCGCCGAGACGCTCTGGCTGTGCTTCGGCAGGGAACCCCGGTCGCGGCACAGCCGTGCGGCGTGGGACTCCCGCGCGGACCTTGGGGAAGGCGATTTCAGGACGCTCGACATCCACCTGGACCGGTTCCGCCCGACCCACATCATCAGCAGCGACGCCCTTTCCGAAGCGATGCGCGAACGCATCCTGTCCTCGGCTCCACGTTCCAAGCTCTTGGACAAGCTCGCTTCGGGTCGCGTCCGCGAGGCTCCCGGCGCCGGACCGCGGGGCATCGAGAACCGCCGGGACCTCGCCAAGTGCGGCTGGTTCCTCGATTGGCTCGGGGGGAGCGATCCGGCCTGGGACCGGCGCTGGCTCATCGAGGACGCCTCCCCCGACTACGCCGCCGTGATGGCCAACGAGGCCGCGCGCGCGTCGAAAGCCTTCATCACCATCGTGAGCGGCGTCGCCTGCGGCAACAGGCGGGCCCTGCGCGACAATCCGCTGTTCCACGGCGTCCAGGCGCCCCTGCGGTCGCTTTCCCCGGACGCGATGAAGGAGGGGCAACAGGGGTGCAGCTTCTGCGAGGGGCCGGGGGCGTCGCTCACATCGCCCCGCGCGAACGTCCTGGCGATGGCGGAGAAGCAGTTCCGACGCATCCTGGCCACCTCCGGCGCGGCGGGGAGGAACAAGGGCGTCTACGAGTTCTACGACATCCGCGCGTTCTGGAAGTTCGACGATGTCTTCAAGCTCGTCCTTCGGCTGAAGGTCCCTCCTGCGGTCTTCCTGTTCAATCCCCGGATCGACGACGTGCTCCGCGCGCGCCGTCGCATCGAGCGGATGTTGCCCGCGGTCGCCGCCGCGGGCCACGAGGCGTGGACCATGAGCATGGGGGGTGGAGAACTTCTCGGAGCGCGAGAACGCGCGGTTCAACAAGGGCATCACCCTGGCCCAGGTGGACGAGGTCCTGGCCCTGCTGGACAAATGGAAGCGCGCCTATCCCGGAGCGCTCAAGCCCTTCAAGGGCGGGGGAGAGAAGGTCGATCTGGGATTCATCCTGTTCACCCCCTGGACGACGCTCAAGGACGTCAGTATCAACATGGAGTGCGCCAAGGAGCGCCATTTCCTCGAGAAAGGCTACTGGCTGTATTCGACGCTCCGGATCCTGCCCGATGCGCCCCTGCACTGCCTGGCGAAGAAGGAGGGGGGCATCCTCGCGGATTCCTTCCCCGACCGGGGACAATTCTACGGGACGTTCCATAACACGGGAGATTATCCCGACGCGGTCCCCTGGCGTTTCAAGGACCCGAAGACCGCGGACTATTTCGCGATGGTCGTGCGCGTCTGCGCCGCGGCCCTGGAAGAAGACGATTGCGCCTTCTTCCGGAAAGACCCCGACTTCGCGCTGGCCCGCAGGCTCTACGCCGAGGCGAACGAACGGGCGAGGGTTTCGCCGTTGGCGATCGCGTTCGCCCTGCTCGACCTGATGGAGGCGGCACGGCCGCCGTACTCCAGGGAAGCCCTGCTCCGGGAGGCCGTTTCCCGCGCTTCGGGTTAGGAGCGACGCCGCAGCCGACCGAAGGCCCTCCGAATCAGGTCCTTGCGTCTCCAGGGGGGCCTGGCGCCCCTCATCGCTTGGACGAGCTCCGCCGCGAAAAGGTCCGGGCGCTTCATGTCCAGGCGCATCCGGTCCACGAAGTCCTCGATCCAGGAATAGAGCGGGTCGCCCGCGAACGTGGCGTCCGGGAAGACCGCCCGCAGGGAAAGGGCGCAGACGCGCACGATGATGCCGCATGCGACGGCCACGCGGCGGTCCTTGAAACGCCAGGGCAGAAGTCCTTGCCGCGGGCGCCGCTCGTTGTCCATGTTGTAGGTCATCGCCGCATCATCGTATCGGGACCGCACGACGCCGCCCTCGCGCGACGCGAGGGCGGCGATGGGAGTGCCGCGCTGCAGCTCGAGCGCCGCGTAGAGCCACGATCCGTTCGGGACGAATCCCCGCTCGATGCCGCCGCGCAGCGAGCGCTCGAGGTCATCGAGGGTGGTCCATGGCGTGAAGGCGATGTAGCCCGTCGTGTCCGCGCAATCGAACGCTCCCGGATGGTCCTTGCGCAGGCGCGCGGCCAGCGCCAAGGCCCGGTCGATCCGCTCCGGGGAGAGGCCCTTGTTGAAGCGGGCGTTCTCCGCGGGAGAGAAGTGCTCCACCACCATCCGGAACAGGGTGAGCCTGTGGCCCCGGGCGGCGATCTCGGGCAGCAGCCGTTCCAGTTCGGGGCCGGCGCGCAGCAGGCCGTCCATGCGCGGAGCGAAGAAGAATTCGGCCGGGGGAAGCCTGAGCTTGAAGATCATCCCGAAGAAGTCCGAGATGCGGGCGAAGAGCCGGGCATCGCGGACCTCGAACCTGCCGCAGTTGCGCCCCCCCGCGCCCGCGGTGCGCAGGACGGCGGCGAACTGCGCCCTGGCGAGCCCGACCGGATCCCCTTTCAAGGAGCTCATCGGGCGGCGCGGCGCCGAACAGAAGGAGCATCCGTGCCGGTACCGGCAGCCGGAGAGGTCGACCCCTCTGAAATACGGGTTGCGGCTCAGGCCGGCGCGATAGCCGCACGAGACGCCGCCCAGGATGGCCAGGAACGGCCGGCATTCCCCGGCCAGGGCGTTCAACATGATCGCGTCGTAGTCGGGCTCGACCGTCCCGACAAGATAAGGATTCCCGCGCGCGGGGATTCCCAGCAGTCCCGACAGCCACCTCGCCCGCGTCTCCCGGCCTTCGCCTTCCGTGGTCACGAACACGCAGCCCGGAGCGGACTTCCGCAGGAGCCGCTCCCATCCGGGGCCGACCGGTTCGTTCGCCAGGGCATGCGTGGGGGCGAAGCCCGCGAAGCGCCGCAGCAGCGCCTCTCGGTCCGCGGCGCAGAGATCAAGCCCCGCTTTCCCCGGCCGGGCGCCTTCGCTCGAGCCGAAGCGCGCCCCGACGCAAATCCAGAGGGCCCGGCAGCCGGCCCCCTGCGCCAGGCCTTTGAAGAACGGGAACCAGGCGGCGCGCTGATTGCGCGCCGGGGACGAGGTCACGATCTCGAGCAGCAAGAGCCGGCGTCGGCGCGACGGGCTAGCGGCGGCCATGAATCCTCTCGCTCAAGGCCTCGAAGAACCTCCCGACCTTGGTCCCGAACGCCATGTTGTTGAGGATAACCCTGCGCACCCGCGCGTCGCGGCCGTACATCCGCGCGAGCGTGTAGTAGCAGTGGAACCTGCTCCACCGGATGGCGTTGATGTCCGGGCGCTCCTGGACCCGGCCCAGGCGGAACGGCGGCTGGGCGCAGGGCTTGGCGGTCTCGAACATCCACTCGCTCAGGAGGTGCAGTGAGCCGTCGGTGTCCACCATCAGCTCCGAGTTCAAGACCGTGGGCTCGACCCTGCCTCCGAGGTTCCCGAGCCGGATCTCCCCGCGCCGGAGCTGCCGGAGGTGGCGCCGCGCGATGCGGCCGACCTGGCTGAAGAAGACGGCCGCGTCATCGTCCCCCCAGAAGGAGCCGACCGCGTAGCTCAGGTCGAAGGAGCGCGCGCCGATGTCTAGCAGGTGCTCGAAGTTCTCGGAGAGTCGGCCCACGCGGGCGGGGTCGGCCACGGCCACCACCAGGCACTCCACGCCGGAGCGCAGGGCCAGCTCGACCCCGCGGCGGGTGGCGGCATAGGGGTCCAGGCCCTCCTTGGCCGGGGGCTTCTGGAGGTTATGGTCGCGGCGGTTCCCGTCCAGGGAGAGCTCCAGGACGAAGCGGCGCCGGGCCATCCACTCCAGCTTCGCGCCGTCGAGCTCGATCGCGTTGGTGACCATGTAGAACGACAGCCGTTTGCCCCGCTCCCTGGCGCGGGCCTCGGCGTATTCGGCGGCCTCGCGGACCACCGGAAAGTTGAGCAGGGGCTCTCCGCCGCCGAAATCCATCCGGAGGTCCCCGTTGCGATGCCCCAGCAGGAAATCCGCGGCTTGAAGAGCCGTGGGCAGAGCCATGTCGGCGTCCCGCTTCGCCACGGGGCAGTAGGTGCACCGCAGCTGGCAGCGCCTGGTGACGAAGAGCTGGATGTTGCTCTTCGGGTTCTGGAGGCCGGCCGCCGGCGGCGCGGACGAGGCGGTCACCGGAGACGGATGGAAGCGGTCCACGGCCCTGCGCAGCCGAGCGGCCCGGGCCGGGTCCTTTCCCGAGAGGTCGAGCTCCTCCGAGCGCATGAGCGCCTTGAGCAGCAGGCCCTCAAGCTCCGAGACCCCGTCCGCGCTCAAGCCCTTCTGCGCCCGCTCGGCGAACTCCCTGACGTCCGGGTCCAGGGGGACGTCCTTCTCCACCAGCGGATAGTCGAACTCGGGGAAGCCTCTGAGCCGCAGGGTCCCCCGGACGAGCGCCTGGCCCCTCAATCCCAGACGCTCGAGCCGCCGGAAGCTCGCGGTGGGATAGAAGGAGACCAGATGCGGGCTCGGGGGCTTGAGCACGCCGAACGGCGCGCCGCAGAGGGATTCAAGCCGCGCGATGCGGCCCAGGCTCTCCAGCAGGTCTTCAAGCCGCGTCTCGGCGTTCGCGACGATGAGATGATGGGCCTGCCGGACGCCGCGCCGGGAGAGCGCCAGCGCGACCCTCTCCACGCGCTCGTACCCATAGCCCTTGCCCAGGCGCTGGAGCTCGACGTCGCAGAAGCTCTCGGTGCCGATGTAGACCCAGGGTCTCTCGGCCGGCGCGGCCTCCTCGCCGCCCACCTTCGGCAGGAACAAGCCCGGCTCGAGCGCTTCGAGGAGACCTCGATCGAGTTCATCCGAAGGCCGGGCGTTGCGGACGCGGAAGAAGGAGTTGACCGCGGCCTGGATGAACAAGACGAAGAAGGGCGACTTGCCCAGGACGGTGAGGATGGCCCGGGCCCTTGATGGGTCCGAGAGGAAGTCGTCGTCGTAGAACCCGACCCCGAAGGCGGCGGGAGGCACCCGCGACCAGCGGCCGTAGAGCTCCCGTAGCCTGCGGCCGTACGCGGCCAGGCAAGCGGCCACGGCCTCGGGTGATTTCCCCGTGAACCGGCCCTTGTCCATGGAGGCGCAGAAGGCGCAGCCGTACCGGCAGCCCCTCGAGAGGCAGAGGCACAGGCCCGAGGAGACGTTCTCCCTCTCCAGCAGCGAGAAATCCAGGACCGAGCGGTCCAGGTCCGAGACCCTCCCCACGCGCTCCGCCGCGGCCCAGATCAGGCACTCGCGGTCCCCGAAAAGGATCCCTTCCAAGTCCGCCAGGGCTTGGCGCTGGCCGGGCTCGAGACCGGATGCCGCGTCCCGGCCGGCCAGGATTCGCGCCACTGCGGGCAGGACATCCTCGCCGGCGCCGCGCGCCACGAGATGGGCCTCGGGCAGGTGGACGAAGACCTCCCTCGGGTTCAAGGTCGGCATGATCCCGCCCACGGCCACGAAAGCGCGCGTCTTGGCCCGAAGGAAGCGGGCGAGCCGGCGTTGGTCCTCGAAGCAGGAATCGTACAAGGTCAGCCCCGCGAGGGTCACGCCAGGGTGGTCCCGCAGCAGCCGGGAGAGCCCATCGAGGCCGGCGGGGCCCTTCTCACGGAGCCTCGCGAGCTTGAGGTCCGAGAGCACGACAGGAACGCCCGCTGCCTTGAGCGCCGAGGCCAGGTAGAAGGTCGCCTGGTGCAGACGAGCGGCCCCGGGCTCCTTGCCGGCGGCGTCCAGGAGGTTCTTGAAGAGGAGGACCTTCCCCTGGCGCGGACGTTCTCCTCTCGCCAGGCGCCGAGGGTGGCGGAGCCGCATCTCCCGGTAGGGGGGACCTCCGGGCCTCGACGACGGGCGCTTTGCGACGAATCTCAGGAAGGCGGCCCTGCGGGCCCCTTCCCCTACGGATTCCTGCGGCAGCGTTCCACGGTCGGGCAGAGTCTCACCATTGACCGTGACTGCCATGCGACCCGTGCGACCCGTGCGACCCGTGCGACCCGTGCGAGCCATGGGATGCATGGCTGCCGTGCGACCCGTGCGACCCGTGCGACCCGTGCGACCCGTGCGAGCCGTGCGAGCCGTGCGAGCCGTGCGAGCCGTGCGAGCCGTGCGAGCCGTGCGACCCGTGCGACCCGTGCGACCCGTGCGAGCCGTGCGAGCCGTGCGAGCCGTGCGACCCGTGCGACCCGTGCGACCCGTGCGAAGCGTGGCTCGCGTGCGAACTGTGGCTGACGTGCTGGGGCTGGGCGCTCCCAGAGTTGTGCAGGGCGTTGGTGTGCTCGGTCTGAGCCAGGAGGTCCTCGGCCCGCATCATCGCGGCGCCGACGATCCCCAAGACGGCCGCCGCCTTCACGACGTCCTTCTTCAGGATCTTCCCTTCCTCGCTCGTCAGGAACCTCGATATGTCTTTCTTGATCTTCGGGATGAATTCCTTCTCGCTCATACCCCCCCCCTACTGCTTCTGGTACGCGCTGCGCGGCTCCTTAGCTTTCAGCCACCTCTGGAAGATCTTGTCGTACCGGCCGTCCTTGAGCCTCTCGAAAAGGAGGTCCTGGATGCCCTTGTTGATGCGGCACCGCGTGTTGGACGGCATTCGCCCCATGATGTCTCCCTGCTCGGCGTAGCACTGGATCGGGCAGACGCCGCAATAGGGCTTGTAGGCGCACTGGGAACACTCGATCTGGTTGTCGAGGCACGAGGCCACCGCGATGGCACGCACCGCCGGATGTCCCACGCAATCCTTGTAAGAGCCTTCGGCTACGCCGCCGATCCGGAAGGACTCGTCGCCCATCCGGGAGAACATGCGCCCCTCGTCGCAAGCGTAGACCCCCCCGTCGAAATTGTAGGCGATCTGCCCGACCCCGGCCCCGCACGGCGAGCGCATGTCCAGGAAATTCGGGTCCTGGTCGGTCATGATCTTGGCCAGGAAGATGCGGGCCGTCTGCTCGAAGAAGGGCCGCCGCTTGTTGACCGCGAGGATGTGGTCGAATGCGCCGCGGTAGAAATCCACGAATTCGCCGGCCGAGCAGCCGATCCTGTCCCAGGTATCGCGCGCCAGGCCGAAGGGGTTGACCGGCCTGATGAAGACGCCCCGGCTGCCGAGCTTGACGTACTCGTCCACGATGTCCTTGTACCGGGGCAGGGAGAAGCGCGTCACCGTCAGCAGGGCGTCGATGCGGAACATCTTGCGCTTGGTCTTCTCGTGGATGACCTTGAACCAGCGCACCGTGTCGGCGTAGGAGTTCCCCCCTACGAAGAGGCGGTTCTTGTTGTGCAGGTCCTCCGGCCCGTCGAGGGAGGTGCAGAAGTTGACCCCGTTCTTGAGGAGGAAGTCGAGCTTGCGCTCGTCGAGGAGGCTCAGGTTCGTGACGAGATTGATCCAGAGGCCCTTGCCCGCCTTGCGGTTCTTCTGGTGGGCGTACTGCACGATGAACTCGACGACGGGCCAGTTCACCAGGGGTTCCCCCCCCTGGAACTCGATGGTGATGGCGGGGCTCGAGCTCTCGAAGATGCGGTCCACCACCTTGCGGGCCGTCTCCACGGACATGTCGCAGCTCTCATCGTTCATCGGCACGGAGTTGGCCTGGCAGTAGAGACAGCGGTGGTTGCAGCGCAGGGTCGCCACCACGACGTGGAGGCTGGGTCCCTGCCAAAGGAAGCGGTGCCGCCTCCTCCAGGACGCCGTCAGCCCATCGAAGTCCATCCGGTCCCGGACGAAGCCGTCCGCGGCGAGGCGCGTATAGAGGGCCGAGGACTTGTCGAGACCGCCCGAGATGAAGGCCTGCAACTCGCCCTCCGTGAGGAAGCGCCACTTGCCGAAATCGTTGGTGACGAGGAACTTGTCCGCGAGGCGGCGGAAGCGGAAGAACCCGGTCCGCTCGGCGTCGAACCGCGCGGGATCCAGGACCGCGCCCGTCGCGCCGGGGGGATCGGGCTGACTCATGCCTTCTTCCTGCCCTTGGCCTTGGTCTTCATGGGCTTCTCCGGCTTGGCCCCGCCGTGCTTCTCCTCCCACGGGACGGCCACGCCCAGCGGGTCGTCGGATGAGGGGCCCGATTTCTCGATCTCTGCCAGCAGCTTCTCGATCTCCTTCTCCAGCTCCTCGTCCACGGGAGGGGCCTGGCGCTCCGCGCCGGAGGCGGAGGCCTGCCGGGCCTGAGCTTCGGCCTGGCACTCCGGACAGTTCGGGTCCGGACCCGCGGCCTGGGCCGAAGACCCAGGGGCTTCGGTCCCCGGAGGGGAGCTGGGTACCTGGGCCGACACCAGGGCTTTGGTCACGACGTATTCCCGGATCTTGCGGTTGTTCTCCGAAACCTTGAGCCGCAGGGTCTGGTGCAGCAGCTCGTTGTAGAACTCGTCCTCCAGCGTCCGCGCGCCGTCCCCTGCCGCCGTCAGGAAAGGTGTTGCGGCAGGGGACGCTCGGCCTCCGGCCTCGACCGCGTCGCCGCCCTCCTTGGCCTTGAGGGTCACGCTGGCCTCGACGCCCTTGCCGCGGGCGATCCGCGCATAGGCTCGGCCCGTCAGGGAATAGGCTGCCGCCTGGATGGCCTCCAGGGGATAGACGCTGGTGTCGATCTTCAGGGTCATCATATTCATTGCTTGCCCTTGTTCACTTTATCGATCGCCTGCAGCACGTCGAGGGGAGTGATCTCCATGCGCTGGCCTCCCTGGAACTGCTTCTTCTGCTTCCTCTCCTGGAGGGCCTTCAAGACCCTGTCGTCCTCCGCCCGCTTCTTCGCCGCGACCTCCTGCCAGAGCTTATAGTCGGTCGCCGTGGCCTTCTCCTTGAGGATCTTCTCCTCCTCCCGCCGCTTCTTCTCGACATCGGCCAGGATCTGCGCCTCCCTCCGGCGTTTCTCCTCGCCTTTCGCCATGCCCCGCGTCTCCTCGGCCTTCCTCGCGTTCTCCTTCTCCATGAAGGGCGCCGCCAGGGAGCCGACCCGGACGCAGAAGCTCTCGTTGGCCTTCTTCAGGAGCGGCGCGCACGCCTTGGGATCCCGCCGATTCGCCGCGTCGCACAGAGGTGACGCGGAGCAGGCCTTGGGGTCGGGCGACCGCAGCGCCTGCATCAAAGAAGCCCGGGCGATGCAGGATGCCCGGTCGACCCCATCGCGCAGATCCGCGCAACGCCGCGGATCCCCCGAGAGGACCCTGGAAATTTCGGGGCAACCATCATCCGGCGCCTCCATTTCCGGCCACTTCCCCTTGAGCCCCTCGGCGCACAGAGGGAGCACATCGCCCGTCTTGTATGCCTTGGCGAAGATCGGGAGAAGGCGGTCCGTCTCGCTCTTGGCGAAGTCCTTCCCCGCCACGGCCAGAGGCAGAAACCGCCGGAATGGGCCGACGGCCGCGTCACCCTGGCGGTAGAGCGCCGTCGCGAACGAGGCGAAGGCGCCGAGTTCGCGGCAGTTGCCGACGGCCTCGGCGTCCACGCTCCCCAGCGGCTGGCATGGCGCCTTCGGGTCCCCCGCGGAATCAAGGCACGCCGCGGCATGCTCCCCCGCCACCTTCCAGGACAGGTCCGCCGGGTTGTTCGGGTTCGGCACGAGAATCCGCAGCGTATAGTCCTTGGGCTGGAGCGTCAACCTCCCAAGATACCGCAAGTAGTCCCCGGTCCCCTGCCGGCATTCTCCCTGCGTTTGAAGGAGGTACTTTTCGTCGATCGCCTGAGCGGCCGGCGCGGCAGGAGCGGCGCGGCCGGCGGAGGAAACCGCCAGGAGGATGACGGCCAGCATCATGCGGTTAGCCATATCTTGGCACTATATAATATTCCAGAGTCCGCGTAAACTCTCCGTCCGCGTCCTGTCAAGGCCCCAGCCCGGTCCCGCGGGTCACTTCGGGCAGCAGTAGACCATCAGGTTATTGTCGCTCTTGCCCAGCGTCGTCCATGTCTCGTTGCCGCCGCCGTCCATGCCCCGGACATAGGACGTGTACTGGAGGGCGCCTGGGCCATACGATGCCACGACCTGGCCGCCCCTGTTCTGAAAAAACCACCCGTTGATGTAGAAGCCGGCAATGAAGGTCGCGTAGTCGCCGGCCGCGCAGATATTCGCCACGTTGTTGCCGGAGATGGGCGTCGCCGCGCATTGGGAATCGATATTGTCGATGTAGATGTAGCTGCGCCCCCTCTCGAGGGCCTCGCCGGCGCTGTAGCCGGTGTTGGTCCCCACCCGCAGCCTGCCCTTGACCATCAGCCCGTTCCCAATGCCGTCAGGGGAAACCCCGTTGTCGACCCTGGTGGTCCCTATCCCCACCCTGCCTTGGACCACGATGTCGCTCGGATTCTGGGCGGCGTCCAGCGCCGCGTTCTTGAAGGTCAAGTCGCTGGTGCCGCCCACGCCCACGGCGAGGGACCCGGCCACCGAGAGCTTGAGGCTCGATCCCCCGGGGAAGCTGGCCGCTCCCCAGCCCACGGCCACGCCCGTGTTCGCGCTCTGGGCGAGAAAGGCCTTGCCGGTCGTCAACATCTGCGTGTAGACGCCCGACGGCGCCGGATAGTAGGTGGTCAGGTTGACGTATTCCGAGTTCAGCTCCCCCGCGAACGCCAGGATCAGGACTGCCGTGATGCCTCCCACCAGGAACCTCCGCGTCATCCTCAAATCCAAATGAACGTTGATTTCTTGCGGCATAACGGCCTCCTCCCGGACCACCTTGTCCGGCAGCCTAAAGCCCCTGAAATAGTATAACAGACGCGCGCGTGTTTTTCCAGGGACCAAAATTGCTAGATTCTACCGTGACCAAGCCGGGCAAAGCCGGGCTCTCGTTCTTCAAGAGCGTCGTCGAAAAAGCGGCGCGGGCATGGCGGCTCGATGCCTTGTCGTTCAGCGGGAGCTCCATCGAGTTCACGCTCGCCCGGGGTCCCGACCGCTTGTCCTTCGAGGCGGTCCCGTCCTCCCCTGAAGCGCGGCCCTGCATGTTCTCGGGTCCCGGGCTGGGCTTGAACCTCCGGGACGCGCCGGAGGCCGGCCCCGGACTCAGAGCGCTGGCGGGAGCCGTGTTCTCGTCCCTTTCTCCCATGGGCTTCGGCGGGACGCTCCGCCGCCTCGAGACGGACGCGCTCCTCTATTCGGACTCGGCGGGCCCCAGGCCGCAGACCAGGCTCGAGCGCTATTTCCGGCTGGCGGACCATACCGGCGACTGGTGGAAGTTCCTCTACCGCAAGAACGACTTCCTGGACCAGGAGGTGCGCTTCGGCTCGAGATGCTTCAAGGTCAACCACGGCAGCTGGGAGTGCCGCTTCAACACGGTCGACCACGGCATCGCCTCGACCAGGTTCTTCGCGGACTCAGCCGAGGACCCTTTCGCGGGAGGAGTCCACGACATCCAGACCGGCATCGGCGAGGCTGACGTGGCGGGAGGCGGGTCCATGCGCAAGCTGGCCGGCGCCCTGCGGGACGCGGCGCGGGCGCGGACGTTCTCCCATCGCCCTGTGCCGGCGGGCGCTCGGTCCCGCCCGACGGCGCGGCCCGCGCCGAAGGCGCAGGGACCGGACTACATCCACCTCAACACCACCTGCCTGCCGGAACTGCTCGGGGAGGACCCCCGGCCCCTCATCGCCGAGATCGAGAAGGAGTCCAAGGTCCCCGTGTTCTGGACCTCGAAGACCCAGGACTCGGGGCGCTGCGTCACGGGCATCATCCGGTCCATGCTGGACCAAGTCCGGTTCGAAAGGCGGCGCGACCCTCGCAGCGTCATCGTCGCCGCCGCGGGTCCGCGCGCCTCCCGCGGCGAGGCGCGCCGCCTCCTGGAAGGCTTGGGCCTGCGCGTCGCGGGCTTCCTCTACCCCGAGGTGGACCCAGGCCGCATCCCGGGCATCGAGTCGTGCGGCGCTCTCGTGTGGGTGAATCCCGCGGGCTGGGAGAGGATCTCGGACGAGCCTTTCCTCGAGCGCGGCTTCCGCGTGGTCCGCTACCATCCCCCCTTCGGCGTCCAGGGGACCGAGGCCTGGCTCGACCGCGTGCGCCGAGTCCTCGGCCTGCGCCGGCGGCCGGCGCGGTCAGCCCGCGCGGACGCGGGCCGCATGGCCCGCCTCCGGCGCGGATGCCGGCGATGGAGGGCGGCGCTCATCGGCGACCCCGCCGACATCGAGCTGCTCTCGTCGGGCGAGCGGGGCCTCGGCTTCTCGGCCGCGGGGCTCCTGGCCGAGATGGGCTTCCAAGTCCGCCGTTTCGTCTTCGCGCCGAAGAAGTCCGGGGCGGGCCGGGCATCCTCGTTCGCCACGCGCGTCCAGCTCGACCGTCTCCTGCGCGAGGAGGCGGACCTGGCCTTCTCCCACTTCAACCACGACCCCCGGCTGGCCTCTTGCGGCGTGGCCGGGTTCTGCGAGACCGCATTCTCGATCGGGGTCTCGGGCCTGGTGGACTCTGGCCTGCGGCTGGGCCGCCTGGCCGAGTCCCGGCCGTTCCCCGCGCACCGGACGATGCTGCCCCCATGGACCTGACCGCCGGCCCCTTCACGCGCCTCCCCTTCCTCAACGGAGCCTACATCGCGGTGGACGCCGTGCCGGGCGCCTTCCTCGTAGTCGACGGGCCCTACTGCGTCTTCACCAAGGCCGAGATGCAGTACTGCCACAACTTCCGCTGCCGGCTCATCCCCCCCCTGGGACGCTGCGCCGTGGTCCACACGGCGGCGAGGACCGGCATGGAGGAGGTGACCAGCCTCTCCGCGGACCGCTTGACCGGAGTGGAGGCGGTCTTCGACCAGGTGTGCGGGTATCCCGAGGCGCGGGTCGTCTTCGCGACCTCCTTCGACTTCCATGAGCTGCTGAACTTCCCGCTGGCGGACGTCGCCCGCAAGGCCGGCCGCAGGTCCGGCAAGCTCGTCTGCCCCATCCCGTCGGGTTCGCTGGGCGCGGGCTGGCTGGACGGCTACTCCCGCGCCTGCGAGGCCCTGGCCCGCGGAATCCCACTTTCGCCGGGGAAGGCCGGGCGCGACACGGTCGCGGTCGTGGGCTATCTCTTCGACCGCGACGAGCCCGACCACGCCGGCAACCTGCGGGAGCTGCGGCGCCTATTGGCCGGCCTGGGACTGCGGCTGGTCTCGGTCTGGCTCTCCGGCGTCGGAACCGCCGCCTTGCGGAAGGTCGAGACGGCCTCGCTCATCCTCTCGTTACCCTATGCCCGGGGCGCGGCCCGGGCGCTGGGCAGGAGGCTCCGCGTCCGGGTCATCGAGGCCGGCCTGCCGTTGGGCCTGACCAACACCGAGCGGTTCCTGACCTCACTGGCCCGCGCCCTGGGCCGCCTCGCCCTGGCGCGGCGCTTCCTCGACCGCGAGGTCCCTGCCGCGGCGGATGACACCCAGGCCCATGTGTCGCGCATCATCCGCGGCCGCGCCGCGGTCCTGCGGCTCCCGGACCCTCACCTGCGCCGCGCCCTGCAGGGGCTCTGCGCCGACCTCGGACTGAAGGCCTGCGTCCCGGCGGGCGGGCGCCCGCCGCGGGCGGGTCCGCCCCTCTTCATCGGCCCCAGGGACACGGAGCCCCTCCCCGGGATAGTCATCCCCTTCGGCTATCCCAACTACGAGGATCACCCGGCCGTGGAGAGGCCCTTCCTGGGCTTCAAGGGCTTCCGCCATCTCGTCGACACCATGGCGCGGCGCATCCTCAGCTTCGAATCCATGAAGGCCAGGAAAGAATCCATGGCCTGCCTGCGGCCGGGCGAATCCAGCGGGGTCGCGGCCCTGTGGCAGACGGCCAGGCCGCGCATCCGGCGGTAGCAGGGAGCCTCTCCCCCGGGATCGCGGCGCAGCTCGATGAGCAGCCTCTCGCCGGCGGCGCCTGCGGCCCCTAGACGGTTCAGCCCCACCACGACCGCGTTGCTCCCGGCCTCGATCTCGATCGAAGAGACCGCGAATCCCGAGAACTCGGGGCGCGCGCCCCGCCCGGGCATCAGGAGCCGCCGGCATCTCTCGTAGAGGGCCGACGACCTGGCGAGCGGTTGCGCGCCGGCAGGTGACGCTCGGACTCCGTCCTCGACCGCGCGCCGGTCCAGCACCATCCTCCTGGTCCGCCGCTTCGCCGCGGCGGCAAGCCTGCGCCACGCAGGGTCCTTGCGCCGCAGCGCCGCCTTCGCCAGCTCCCCCCAGGTTTCGCGGTCCATGCCTCCTCGCCGGTCCCACACCGCGACATCCGCCACCCATCTCCGGACCAGCCGAGCCCCGCTGCGGACCTCGACCACCGCGGGCTGCGACACGATCCGGTCTCCCCGCCTCAGGAAGGCGCCAAGGCTCCCGGCGCCTTCCACCGTCCCAGGGTCATAGGAGATCTCGCGCCCCCCTGCGCGCAGCGCCACGCAGGAGGCCAGCTCTTCCATGCGCTCCAGCGAGAAGAGGAACACCCGCTCGCCGGATGCGGGCACGCGCAAGGCCTCAAGCCACCGGCCGTAGACCTTCAGCGCCTCGCGGCACCCGGGAGAGCAGGGCAGGAAGGACAGGCCCGGGACGAGGTTGGGGTTCATCTCAGCGGGAATCTCCCCGGCGGAGAGCCTCCACTCCAACACCGCCCATCCGCTCAAGCCCGCCACCGCCCATCCGCGCCTCTCCCAGGCCCTCACGCAGCAGGCCGGATACCCGTGCAGTCTCCCGGCCTCGCGCCGCGCGGCCTCGCCCGGCGCGCCTTCCCGTCCGAGCCGCGGCGCGATCCTCAGCATCCGTTCCAGGCGCTCGCGGTCCCGCGCCGCCCACAGCGTCAGGCCGTCGCCTCCCCGCTTCACCGCCGCCGCCAATCCGCGCCGCTCCAGCTCCCGCCGGTCCACGCCGGCCAGGTCGGCGGGACCCAAGCCCTCCAGCGAGATCACCGGCTTGTCCCCCTTCTCCACCAAAGGCAGCGCGCGCTCCAGGTAGGCCGCCGCGCTCAGCAGTTCGGTCCCCAGACGCCACCTCGGGCCCCCGCGCGGCCGCGAGGCCGCTGCCTGACGCTCCTTCCAGCCGGCCAGGGCCTTCTCGAAAAGCTCCTCGGCCCCCCTCACCCCGCCCGCTTCCTCGGCCCCCTCCACGATGCCCAGCAGGATGGAGACCAGCTGCCGCCGATCCATCCCTTCCAACCGGGACTGCACGGACTCGTAGAACGGGTCGCCCGCGAGCGCCCCGCCGCGCTCGAGGCGCACCGCCAGGCGGTTCACGGGCTCCATCCGAGGGTCCGCGCAGCGCCAGGCCGTCTCCGGCTCGATGAGCTTGCGCCGGCTTAACCGCAGCGCGGGGTCCAGGCCGGACCTCTCTCCCTCCAGCAGGCCGTCCTTGGCCGCCAGGGCCGTGATGGCCCGGTCGCCGTGCAGGCGCAGCCGGGACATGAACAGGTTGCCCACCTCGTTCTCCAGCTCGAGATGCTGGATCAGGCGCAGGTTGAGCTGGAGGTCCTCCGGCCTGGTCCATGGCGTGAGCAGGATGACCGCCAAGGGCCGGTACCCGGAGTAGAGGAACCTGCCGGCATGGACGAGCTCCAGTTCCTTGAGGAGGTTGACGCCCCTGAGCGTCGTCAGCTGGCCGAAGCCCTTGTTGAACCGCAGCAGCTCGGGCTCCGAAAGGTTCTCGATGCCTACGGTGATGCAGTGGATCGACTGCCCGGTGCCCCGGAGCCTGCGCAGCGTCTTCTCCAGGGCGGGCCGGACCCTGAGCAGATGGTCCAAACGCGCGCCCACGAGGAGCGCGGTACGCGACATCCCGATGCGGCGCATCGTGGCCAGGATGAACTCGAGCCGGGAGACCCGTCGGATGTTCTCGACGATGACCCCCCTGGGCAGACGGTCGGGACCCAGGGCGCGCCTCATGTCGCGAAGCTGCCTCGCGATCCAGCCGCGCACCGTGCGCTCCGGG
Organism: Elusimicrobiota bacterium; assembly: GCA_016209035.1. Classification (GTDB taxonomy): domain Bacteria; phylum Elusimicrobiota; class Elusimicrobia; order UBA1565; family UBA9628; genus JACQWX01. The sequence continues at coordinate 19,117 of JACQWX010000038.1, forward strand.
ACCGGACGGGCCGCCTGCAGACGGCCGCAGAAGGCGCAGCCGAAGGCCTGCGTCCTTCCCGGGAGGCTCAAGCCCGCATAGCACGGATTGGAGCGCACCGGCTTGCCGTAGCCGCAGTCCTCGGTGGTGACGAGGAAGACGTTGTTCCTGTCCCCGCGCCCGCCGGCTTCGTGGCCGGGCTCCCAGCGGTAATCGAGCGCGATCTCAGGATACGCCAGGACCTCCTCGCAGTGGGACATGTCCCGCCGTTCCCCCGGATCCAAGGCATGCAGGACTTCCAGGGCCAGCGCGTCCGACGGCGACCACGTCGCGGCGCGCAGCCCGGGGAGCCTCTCGCGCAGCAGCCGCAGCTGCCGGGCGAACAGCGGATGGGTGGAGAAGACGACGTTGGCCCGCAGGCCGGCCGCGGCCCGCGAGAGAGCCTCGAACTCCTCCGGGCCCAAAGCGACCTCGTCCCTGCCGTGGCGGAGGAAATGGTCCGTCGGGACGGCGTAGCGGAGCCAGCGATTGGCGACGCCGCGGAAGTTCAGCAGCCCCTTGATGAACGGATAGGTGGCGTCCACCTGGCCGGGGAACTCGTCGGCATTGACGAACTCGATCAGGAGGACGCGGTACGGGAAGCCGCGGGGGGGGCGGACCGCGGGAGCCATCGGTCAAGCCGCCCGGTCGACGCGCCGGTCGATCTCGTCGAGGAGCATCTCGGACACCCGCCTCTCGCGCGGATCGGAGCTCGGGGTGGCGGGGCTCAGGACGGCCTTGAAGCGGCGCGACACGAGGAAGCATGGCCCCGGCGTCCGGGCATCCAACAGGTCGAAGACGAGGCCGCGCCCTCCCACCGAGAAAGCGATGCGGATCGCGTTCCCCGCCGGGAGGGCGCGTTCGGTGACGGCGCCGAGATCGACGCCCGAGAACGCCGAGCCCGGCCGCTTGCTCAGCGAGCGGAAGAGCTTCTCGACCGCCCGGGCCGCGGCGGAGGCGGGCGCATGGAGCCGCGCGAAAGAGTCAGGCTTGCGGCCCGCCTCCAGGCGCGCGACCGCGGACCGGAGCAGCGCCTCCCGGCGCCGCCGGCCTCGACCGCGCCTGCGGACCTCCCGATGGTCCTCCAGCGCCTCCAGCAGCTTGCAGGCGACCGCCAGGGGGGTCGCCCGGGCCCGCTCGACCGCCTCGGCGTAGATGCGCTTGAGGGCGTGGAACTCCGGGTCGTCCTTGAAGAAGGCGCAGTCGTCGCCGTCCATGGCGGCGGCGCTCACGCGCACCATGACCGCGAAGAAGTCCGCCACCCCCGGCGCCTTGAACCTCCAGGGCCGCACGTCGAGGACGTCCTCGTCGTTCTGGAAGGCGCCGTAGAGCACGCCGCGGTCCGGGTGGCGGTCCACGAAGATGCCGCCTTCCCGGCGCGCCAGCGCGGCGATGGGCGAGTCGGGGTAGATGAGCAGCGCCGAGTAGAGCCAGTAGCCGGTCTGGGCGAAGCCCCGCTCGAGGGCGGCCGAGATGTTGATCCGCAAGTCCTCCAGGGTCGTCCAGGGGGTGTAGAGGATGATCCCGAACTCGGGCAGGTCGCCGCCTCCCTTGAAAGGCTTGAAGACCCCGGGGAAGGCCTTCTCCCACTTGCGCGTCAAGGCGATCAGCTCGTCGACCTGCGCCGCCGTGATGCCCTTGTTGAACCGCCGGTTCTCCCGCGCGGAGAAGTTCTCGACGCCCATGCTCAGGATGCGCACCTCGTGGCCGGCCTTGGCCAGAGCGGGGAGGACTCTCTCGATGCGGGGCCGGGCGGCCAGCACGTCGTCGATCCTGGGGTTGAAGAGGAACACGCCGGGCGGCACGCCCAGCCGCAGGATGACCTTGAAGACGCGGTCGAACCGCCGGAAAGCGCCGATGTCGTAAAATTCATAGATGCCCTTGTCACGGCCCCTGCCCCGGCCGGTCCTCAAGATGGCCCGGAACTGCCTGGCCACGACCGCGGGCAGGTCCGCGCCAGGCGGCGAGAACGCGGGCTCGAGGCAGCACCCGCAGAAGGCGCAGCCCCGGTGGTTCTCGTGCTCCGGGCCGATGCCCGCGTAGAGCGGGTTGTCCTTGAGGGCGCTCCTGTCCGAGCAGAGGACCCCGCTCATGATGGTGATGTGAGCCTTCGAGCGGAGCGCCTCGGGATTGGCGAGCACTGCTCCGTAGTCGGGGTCGACGGCCTCGACCAGGTACCTGTCCCGCAGGGACAGGCACCGCCTTGACCGCGCGCCCAGCCAGTCGAGGAACCAGCCGCACTTGGCCAGGAACCTCGGATGCCGGGGGTCGGCCGACAGGACCCCGGCGTGAGCCCGCATCTCGGCTCCGGCGGGCTTCACCGACGTCCCGGCTTCCTTCGGCATGGGCATGACCAGGAAAGGCGGCTTCGGGGAGAGGGCATCGACCAGCCGGCGCGCCGCGGCCGGCAGGAGGTCGCTGCTCACGATGCGGGTGGGGCGAAAGCGCGCCAGCCGCGCCGCCAGCGTCCGCAGATCGCGCTCCGGCAGGACGGCCCGGATCGTGCGGTCGGCGGCCGGGTCGCCGGCGGCTTTCAGGTCTCCCCCGAAACACAGCCAGAGGGTCCGGAAGCCCGCCCGTTTGGCCAGGCCGTTCAGGAAGGGGAAGAAGAAGGTCTTCTCGTTGCGGCAAAGCGCGCCCGGGAAGAACTCGAGGAGCAGCAGGCGCGCGTTACCGGTCATCGAGGGAGCGGTCGATCTCGTCGAGAACCATCGCGGCGACCTGCCGCTCGCGCGGGCCGGAGCCCGGGGTCGCGGGGCTCAGGACCGCCTTGAAGCGGCGCGACCTGAGGAAGCATGGCCCCGGCGTGCGGGGATCGAGCAAGTCGAAGACGAGGCTCCGCCCGTCCATGGAGAAGGATATGCGGATGGCCTTGCCGGCCGGGACGGCGCATTCCGTGACGGCGCCGAACTCGACGCCGGCGAACGCCGAGCCCGGTCGCTTGCTCAGCGAGAGGAAGAGCTTCTCGACCCCCCGCGCCGCCGCGGAGGCCGTCGCCGGCATCCGCTCGCCGGCGCCCGGCCGGTCCGGAGGCTCGCGGCGCCCGGACCTGCGGTCCAGGAGCCCGAGCAGGCCGGTCATCGAGGCGGTCTTGGGATGGCGCGCGAGCGCCTCGACGGCCTGACGGAGGAGCGTGAGGGGGCTCGAAGGCCCGCCGGGCCGCGAGGACAGGAACGCCTGGAGCGCCCGGCTCTCCGGGTCGTCTCCCGGCCCCTTGCTGCGGTCGGAGGAGAGCCTCCGCGACAGGCGCCACAGGACGTCGATCTCCGGGCGGCGGAAGCGCCAGGGTATCTCGCGCTGCTCCGCGTCCGTGATGCAGCCCGAGTTGTAGAAGGAATCGCCCCACCGGCGCGTCACGAGCCCGTCGCGCCGCGCGAGGAGGGTGATGGGCCTGCCGGGGAAGAGCTGGAGGCGCCTGCCCAGCGGGAAGGAGTGGTCTATGAGGGGACAGCGCTCGATGCCCGAGATGTTGAGGCGCAGATCCTCCAGGGTGGTCCAGGGGGTGAACAGGATCATGCTCAGCGCGTTCGAGGGCAGCCGGAAGTTCCTGGGCCACCGCGCGCCGGCCGTCTGAAGGAAGGCCGCGGCCTCGTGGACCTGCTCCGCCGTGATCCCCTTGTTCAAGCGAAGGTTCTCCACGGGAGAGAAGTTCTCCACGCCCATCCCGTAGACGTGCATGGCGAGGTCGTTGGCCGCCATCAGGGGAAGGCAGCGCTCGACGGCGTCCCGGGCGGCCAGCAGCTCGTCCAACCGCATCATGAAGACGAGTTCCGCTCCCCGCACTCCGCGCCGCGCCAACATCCTGATGAGGGCCTCGAAATGGCGCCAGAGCTCGCAGCCTGAGAGCTCGAAGCGCAGCCTGCCGCCGGACGCCAACGCCTCCCCAGAGGGCGTCCGCGACGCTCGGTCTCCGACCTCGACCGCGCCGCCGGAGGTCCCGAGCTGCCGGCACGCAGCCCCGATCTGCCGGGCCGCGAAAGACACCGGGTCCCGCAGGGGCCGTGCCTTGAGCCGCTGGGGGTCGGCGCACTCGCAGAAGGAGCAGCTCAGGGTCCCGGTCTTGAGCTTGAGCCGCCTGTAGAAAGGGTTGTCGGCCGCCCGCGTCCGGTAGGCGCAGAACCTCCCGGCGACGACGCGGATCAGCGGGCTCGCATTCCAGGGTGGGGGTGGGCGGTTGAGTATCCTGCGGCGGAAATCCGGTTCGATGCCGTCGAGCAGTCCGGGCTCATCCAGCAAGGGATGCGCCCGGTTCCAGATATCCCGCCGGACGAAGCCGGCGAAGTCCATGAGGTCCTCGTACGTCTCCAGCCCGCAGTAGACCAGCCGCGTCCCGGGGGACGCGGCGGCGACGGCGCGCCATTGGTCGCCGCGCAGGCGCTCGTTGAGCGCCACGACGCGGGGCTTGAAGCGCGCGACTTCGGCGAGCAGAAGCCCCAGGTCGCGCGGCTTCAGCGCGTAGCGCAGCGTGGGCTCGTAGCGCGTCCAAAACGCGCGCCAGCGGGACCGCCAGCCGAGCCGCCGGCCGAGGCCCATCAGCAGGGGGAATGCCTGGGTGCGCGCCCCGCGCTCCGGCTCGTCCGGCATCAGCTCGACGAGCAGCAGCCTGAAGGCCTCCCGGCTCCCGGTCGTGGTCCTGGCTTGGGTCACCATCGATTATGATACAATGTTTTTCCGGAGCAGATTGAATCTCAGACTTCCGCGAAGGCGCCCCTCTTCGGCGTTGGCGGCGCTCCTGGCGGGCCTGATCCTGACGTTCGGCCTCTTCGAGTTCGGCCTGCGTCTGGCCGGCTCCCTGGCGCGCGGCAGGACCGCGTCTTCCGGCCACGGTTGGACCGTCCTTTGCCTGGGGGATTCCTTCACCTACACCGGGGGCGGCGACTCCTGGCCCGACCAGCTCGCCCGCCGTTTCGCCGCCGCCGGCGCGCGCGTCCGGGTGCTCAACCGCGGCGTCCCGGGCACGAACTCGAACCAGCTCGCCGACCGGATCGGGGCCGAGTTGGACCGCTGGAAACCCGACGCCGCGATCGTGCAGATCGGGGCGGACAACTTCTGGAGCCTCCTCCCCATCCGGGACGAGCCCCTCCTGCGCCGTCTGGATCGGTCCCTGCTGTCGCTGAGGTCGTGGAAGCTCCTGAAGCTCCTGTGGGTCGGCATCGCGCATGGGTCTCTTCGCGGCGATTACCGCGCCGCCCGCGCCCCGCGCGACCGCGAGGAAGCGCTCGAGACGGTCCGCTTCGCGCTCTACCGCCAGGTCGAGCATCCCGACGATTGGTATAGGGTCCAGCTGGGGGACCCGCCCGAGGCGCCGCGCGTGGAGGCCGCCGCGGTCGCGCTCGCGGAGATCCTCTCGTCCGAGCCGCGCGACATCGGGGCGCGCGTCCTCCTCGGGCGCTGGCAGCTCTCGCGGGGCGACGCCCGCGCGGCGGCCCGGACATTCCGCCCGCCCGCGGACTCTCCTTGCCACTGGGAACTCATCTCGGGCCTGGCCCAGGCGCTCGACCGGCTCGAAGGCGAGGCGGCCGCGAAGGCCGCGCTTGGAGGCCCCAGAGGTCCTGGCGATGCCTCGGGGCTGGCGTTGGCGGGCGGCGGCCCCTGCCGGACCGAGCGTCGTCTGGCGCAGGCCGATTGGCGCCTGTGGCGCGGGGAGCCCTCCGCCGCGGCGCCCATCGCGCGGGCCCTCGTGCGGGAGTCTCCGGGCCGCGAGCAGGCCTGGGGGATGCTGGGCCGGACGCTCTACGAACTCGAAGACTTCGACGGCGCCGTCCAAGCCTTTCGCGAACAGGCCCGGCTCCTGGGCCCGGACCTCCCCGCGAACAACGATGGCCTGGCCCATGCCCTGATGCGCCAGTGGGAGGCGCGCCGCGCCAAGGACCCGTCCGCGCCGCCGCCCAAGGGGAAGGCCGTGGACGCGGCCTACGCCTGGATCGTGAAGAAAGACTACGCCAGCTGCGTCGCCGCCACCGAGGAGCGCTTGAGGGCCGAGCCCCTCGATGCGTCCCTGTTCTACACCTACGCGGTGTGCCTCGACCGCGCCGGACGCCTCGACGAGGCCGCGAGGCTCCCTGAGAGGACCCCGGCCGTGCGCGAGAACCTGATGTACCGCTACTTCGCCGCCCAGCGCGCGCGCAGCCAGGCCCTGCGCCGTCCCCGGTCCGAGCTGGAGGCGGAGCAGTTCCGCGCCGACATGGAGCGCATCGCCCGGGCCGCGCGCAGCCGCGGGGTCATGCTGGTGTTGGCCTCCTATCCCGAGGAGGAATACGAGCCGGTCCGGCGCGCCGCTCAGGCCTGGAACCTGCCGTACGCCGATTTCGTCCGTCTCTTCCCGACGCGCTTCAAGAGCCGCGAGGACTTCCTGGCCCCCGACCGCTGCCACTGCAACGCGCGGGGCTTCGCGCTGATGGCCGAGGAGTTCCATCGCCTCCTGAGCGGCCTGCCCGGCTTCCCGGGACCGCGCGCCGCCGGCCTCGACCGCGCCGCCGCAAACGCCCATGCCCAGCGCTAAGGCGCGCAGGCGCCGGCCGACCGTCGGCCCAGCCGAGCTCTCGAGGATCAAGCGGCGGCTCGCCACCGCCCTCGTCCGGCTCGGACTCGAGTACCGGCACGACGTCTTCGTCGTCGAGGACCTGCTGCACGATTCCAAGCGCACGCGGAAGCTGACGGCGCGGCAGGCGGCGGACCTCTGGAACCGGTCCCTGGCGGCCGAGCCGGCCCGCGGACACGGCCTGGCGCTCTACATGCATTTCCCGTACTGCCGCTCCCGCTGCCTGTACTGCATCAACCCGTCCGAGCCTGTGGGGGATGCCCGCCGCGCCAGGCGCTACCTCGAGGACTCCCGCCGCGAGATCGAGTTCTTCGCGCCGTCCTTCGAGGGACGGCCCTTCGACCTGTGGGGGGTCGGGGGAGGGACGCCGAGCCTTCTCGACGCCGAGGGCCTCCGGCGCTGGCTCGAGCCGGCCGCCCGGAGCTTCTCCTTCGGCGAGCGCGCGATGCGGACCATCGAGTTCAACCCCATCAGCACGGACCGCGCCAAGCTGAAGGCCGCCCGGTCGCTCGGCTTCAACCGGGTGAGCTTCGGCGTCCAGTCCCTCAACGCCCGGGTCCTGCGCTCGGTCAACCGGGGCTACCAGGACCCCGCCATGGTCGACCGCGCCATCCGCTGGGCCCGCGGACTCGGCTTCGAGCCGCAGAAGGCCTGGTACTTCGCGGCCCCGGGGCACGAGGTCCGGCTGGGCGACGACGACGGCAGCGCCTCGACCCTGGGGCTGGGCTGGCACAGCGGCTCGCACGTCTTCGGCAACGCGATGTACGTCAGGGAGGCCGAGGCCTTCGACCCCGACCAGCCGCTCTACAACTGCTCGACGCTCTCAGCCAAGGAGGAGATGGGCCGCTACATCCTCTACCAGCTCGAGCTCCGGCCGCGGCTGGACTACGCGAGGTTCCGGCGGTGCTTCGGGCTCGACCCCCTCGACGCCTTCCCCGTGGAGATCTCGGCGCTGCGGCGCGCAGGCAAGATCCGGACCGACGAGGACGGCTTCGATTTCCTGCCGATGGGCTCCGCCGAGAGGGTCTTCTACGTCGCCTTCTTCTTCCTGGACACGATCGCCGCCATGCCGGACGGACGACATGGCGCCTCTTGAACCGGCCGCCGTCGAGCGGATGAAGCGCTGGCTCGCGGCCGCGCTGGTCGGCTCGAAGTTCAACTACAGGCACAGCCTCTACGTCATGGAAGACCTCCTGCACTCCTCCAAGCGCGTGTGGAGGATGACGGCGAAGCAGGCCCTGAGGCTCTGGAAGAGGTCCCTGAAGACCGGCGCGGTCGCCGAGCATCCTCTCCTCGTCTACATGCACTACCCCCATTGCCGCTTCAAATGCCTGTTCTGCAACACGCCGATCGCCCAGCTCCCGGACGCGGATGCCGTGCGGCGCTACCTGGAGGACTGCCGCCGCGAGATCGAGTTCTTCGCGCCGGCGCTCGACGGGCGGGACTGCTCCCTGTGGAGGGTAGGCGGAGGGACCCCGAGCCTCCTGGACGCCCGGGAGATGAGGCGCTGGCTCGAGCCGGCGGCCAAGCTGTTCTCCTTCGGCCCAGACAGCGTGCGGACCATCGAGTTCCATCCCGCCAGCAGCACCCGCGAGAAGCTCGCCTCGGCCCGGTCGCTCGGCTTCAACCGGGTGAGCTTCGGCGTCCAGTCCCTCAACGCCCGGGTCCTGCGCTCGGTCAACCGGGGCTACCAGGACCCCGCCATGGTCGACCGCGCCATCCGCTGGGCCCGCGGACTCGGCTTCGAG
>JACQWX010000038.1:27455-67484 GCA_016209035.1 Elusimicrobiota bacterium
TCAAGCCCTACGGCCGCGCGACCGGCTGGTCGGCCGAGGTCTACGAGCGCCACCGGGAGCGCCTGCTGCCGGAGATCCTGGAGAAGCTCCCCCTCCTGGCCGCCCAGGCCGGCTACCGGGTGGAGATGTTCTGGCCGCAGAGGATCTGGACCTTCGTCGGGCTCGACTGCGGCAAGCCGCCCAAGGAGCACGATGACGACGGCTCGACCGTGGGGTTCGGCTGGAACAGCGGCTCCCACGTCTTCGGCAAGGCGATCTTCGTCCGGCGGCGGGCTCCCTTCAGCCCCGATGCCCGTCTCTTCAACGTCTCGACCATCACGATGAAGGACGAGATGGCCCGCTGGGTGAGCTTCCAGCTGCAGTGGGCGTCGCGCGTGGACTACCGCGAGTTCCAGCGCTGCTTCGGCGCGGACATCCGGCCTCCCTTCGCGTTGGAGCTCGATGCGCTCAGGTCGGCCGGCAAGATCCGGGAGGACGCGGCGGGCTTCGATTTCCTTCCGATCGGCTCCGCCGAGCGGGCGTTCTACGCGGCCTTCTTCTTCATCGACGCCATCGCCAAGACTTCGCCGCCTCCGGAGCCTCTGCGGGGCCGGATCGGCGCCATAGGGCTTCCAGGTAGGGTTCGGCCCTGCGGACGCCGCGCGCCGCGCGCACCGCGGCTTCGAGCGCGGCCACGGCCTCGGCATCCGACCCGCGCGGACCGCGCCACCGGCCTCGACCGCGTCCCAGGATGGAGCACGGCAGTACCGCCAGGTCCTCCCGCATCCCCGCGGCGTCGCCCAGGGCGGCGCGGGCCAACGCCCTGTTGACGCGGGCCCAGGGCCCGGCCCTGAGGACGACGGCCCTTCCCAGATCGGCGAGGGCCTCCCGGAGGCGTCCCGTCCGGCGGTAGAGCTCCCCTCGCCAGACGAGCGCCTCGCCGTCGGCCGGATCGAGCCCCACGGCGCGGTCGAGGTCCTCTTCGGCTCCCGCGCGGTCATCGAGCAGCATCCGGGCCGCGCCGCGCCAGCAAATTGCGAGCTGCGACCCGCCGTCCATCGCCCGGTCGAGCTCCCGGACGGCCCGCTCGTAGCGGCCGAGCCACAGCAGGGCCTCTCCACGCCAAGCCCGGATCTGAGCCTTGACGCCGGCGCTGCGCTGGGAGGCAAGCGCCAGGTCGAACTGCGCGAACGCGGCCCGCTCGCGGCCCAGGCACAAGAGGGCCTCCGCGAGCCTCCCCCTGCTCCAGAAGGCGTCGGGCTTGGACCGGAGCGCGGCCGCGAACTGCTCGGCGGCCTCGTCCTGGGAGGCGTTGCCGCGGAAGAGATGCGCGAGCCCGGCGCCGTAGCGCATCCAGCCGTAGCGCTCAACCGGGAAACGGTCCGGCCGCCCGAACTCCCGGAGCGCCTCCCGGAACTCCCCGAGGTGGAGCCGCAGCAGCCCCCGGAAATGGAACGGCCACGGCGAGGACGGCCGGGTCAGGCTCTCCAGCCGGTCGAGCCGGCGCCGGTAGAAGCCCTCGTCGCGCCAGTGGCACAGATCGTCGTCCCACGGGGAGCTCAAGGCATCGGCTTCGCACGGGTCCCAGGCGTCCAGGATGCCCTCCGCCTCGCGGAAGGCTTCGTCGAAGGCGTCCATGGCCATGAAGGCCTGGAAGCGCCGGCTGCGGGCCCCTGGAGAGATCACCAGGAACCGCCGGAAGCTCCGCTCCATGAGCCCGGCGTCGCCCTGGAGCTCGCCGATCCGCGCCAGGCGGAAGTGGAGCGGGGCGTGACCGGGGTGCCGCCGAAGCCCGTCCCGGATGGTCCGCAGCGCCTCCGGGGTCCTTCCCCGGATCAGGAGGGTGTTCGCCAGGAGCAGATAGCCCTCGGCGGTGCCGAGGGACCGTACCGCCCGCCTGAGAAGATCCTCCGCCTCGGAGAGCAGGCCGCTGTTGAGGCAGGAGGCCCCCGAATCGACGAGCCCGGCGCGGCCTGTCCGCGCCCGGCGTTCCTGGCGCGGACGCGCCGCCTCCGCTTGACATGGGGCGCGGCCCTTCGGCCTCATCGCGCCGGCGGCCGCCAACGCCGTTCCCGAGGGCGGCCGCGACGCTCGGCCTCCGGCCTCGACCGCGCCGGCGCCGCGACGCCAGGCAGTGATGGAAACACGACGGGAAGCCGAACTCCATCAAGGGGCCCGCCTGCGAGCCCAGGAACTGCCAGCCCACGTTGTTGGAGACGCACAGATCGTAGGGAGCCAGCTGAAGCGCGGCATCGAGGAAAGCGGACTCTTGCGGTTCCTCGAGCGCCGGGGGCCTCAAGGCCCGCGCCAAGGGGCCCAGCCGGCCTTGGCGGGAGACGACGGCCGCCGTTTCGACGCGGGCTCCGAGCATCGAGGCCATCTCGCAGACGCCCTCGAGGACATGGGGGTCGCCGACATAGAGGAGCCTGCGGTTGAGGAAAACCCGCGGCACGGCCCATTCGAGGGCGCGCGCCGCGGCGCGCAGCTCGCCGTCGATGAAGCGCTCGGCGGCCTCGCTCCTGCCGAGAGGTTCCGCCACGGCCCTCAGCCATCGGCCGCTGGCCTCCAGCCCGAAGGGCAGTCCGGTCTCGATCAAGGGGACGCCCAGGCGTCCCGCCAGAGTCTTGGCCGCCTGCCGGGCATAGGGGAGCGAAACGACGGCCGAGGCCTCGGCGGCCCGGGCGAGGTCGCGGTAGCGCCCTCCCGAGGGCCAGGCCGCGACCAGCTCCAAGGACAGGCCGTCGAGCATCCTGCCCAGCTCCTCCAGGTTGCCTGCCTGGTCCCCTTCGTTACGGTCCATGAGATGGCCGACCAGCGCGACCGCGCCATCCTTGCGCCGCGGCTCGACGGCGCCCCCTGCCTCGACCGCGATCGACCGCGCGACCACTTCCCAGAAGGCGGCGTAGCCGTCCAGCCAGTCCTCGTCGAGGGAATCGCACCGGAGCTCCAGGAACGGTTTGCCGGTCTCGGCCGCCAGCGGCCTGATGAGGCGGTCATACTGGACGCCCGCCAGGCCGCACATGGTCAGGCACGAGACCATGACGACTCCGGCGTCCGGGCGCTGCGCGACGCGCCCGAGGAGCCGGGAGATCGCCTCCTCCCTGCCGAAAGCGACCGAATCGAAGGTGGTCCCGGTCAGGACGATCCGATGGAACCCCGAGCTGTCGAGCAGGCTCGACCTCCAGTCGTGCTTGCACGCGACATGCTCCGCCTTGAAGGAGACGCACTGGGGGCCGTCCACCACGAGGTAGGCGTCTTGGACCGCGTTCACCGCGGCGTAGACTCCCATGAGGTAGGGGAGGTTGACCCGCAGGGAGTCAGGGCGCGGACCCCTCATCTCCCCTCCGCAAGGTAGCGCGCGTAGTCTCTGTAGAAGGGGAGCCGGCAGGCCCCCAGGAGCCGCTCGACGCTGCGCAGGGCGCCCTCGAGCCCCGGCTCGAAGAAGGCCAGGGAGAACTGGGACTTGCCCGCCCGGGAGAGCCTCCGGTCGAAGGCGAAATCCGAGTAGACCGCGTGGACCGGTCCGCCTTGGAGCAACCGCTCGAGCTCCTCGGGGCCGTGGAACCGGCGGATGCCCTCGGGGCCAACCTCCTCGCCGGGCCCTCCGGAGGCCGGGTGTTCGCGGCCGCACCCGCACCAGAGTATCCATTCGAGCGCGAACCCCATCTCACGGATCGTGGGCGGCAAGGGGATGCCCGCGCTCCACCGGCAGTCCCGCAGCTTCCCGAGGCGGCCGGCGCCGCAGACGAATCCCAGGACGCGTCCGCGCGCCTCCTCCTGGAGCTCCTCCCACGCGCCGCGCAGCCCCGCCCACCTGCGGTCCCAGACTTCGTCGAGCCGCCGCTCCAGGCCGAAGAACCCCGCGATCTCGCGGAGCCACCGGCGCGTCCCCTCGACGCCGTAGGGCGGGGCCGGGGACAGCGCGGGGATCCCGAGCCCGGCCAGGACCTCCTTCTGGAAGTCCTCGTAGGAGCGGTGCGGCTTGAAGACCTGGAGCCTCGCCGCCGGATAGCGGCGGATGCTTTCCAGGTCGAACTCCGGCAGGAGGCAGCTGTTGACCTCGATCCCCGTCTCCCGCAGGATGGCGGCCAACTCGTCCAAGGCCCGGTCCCAGGGGAACCCCACGAGGTTCACCCGGCGGCCCCGCGGCTTGGCCCGGCGGAACTCAGGGGACCTCCGGACCCATTGGAAGACCCCCCTCAAGACGTCGGTGTGCTGGTCCGCCCGATGGTCCGGGAAAACTACCTCGATCCCGGACTTCCGGCGGAACCGCTCGATCAAGGGGGCGACGTCGTCCCCGGTGATGACGGTGGGGCAGGAATCGAAGAACACCGCCAGTTCGGTCCCGCCGGGATCGGCCGACAGGCCTTCCAGCGAGCGCTCGATCTTCCGAGCGCCCCCGAGGATAACGTCCCGGTCCCTGATGTCAGACACGACCTGCCTGCAGCCCAGGGCGCGCAGCTCGAACGGCAGGGGAAGGCTCGAGCTGCCATGATCAGGCCACGCATGGTTGAAGAAGCTGGCCGTCCCGTCGTCGCTCCGCCCCTCGACGTAGAAGCATTCCAGCTCCTTATGGACGACATAGGCGACGTTCCTCATCGCCGGCTTGGCCGAATTCAGGTCGAGCTCCGCGTCGGCGAAGAACTCCCGCCATTGGCTCTCGACCCCCCAGCGCCACATCATCCAGCGATGGTGGGGCGGGGCGGCGAGATCGATTCGCGACGGCGCGGATGCGACGCCGTCCCGAGCGCCGTCGGGAAGCGCGTTGGCGCTCGTGGGCGACGGCGCGGATGCGACGCCGTCCCCTGCGCCGTCAGGAAAGGTGTGGGCGGCAGGGAGCGCGGTCATCCCGCCTTGCGGGGCAGTCCCTTCCTTTGAGGGAAGGAAATGGGACGAGGCCGGAGGCCCCGGCCTTCCAGGATATTGGAGGGCCAGGTCCCGGCTGCCCTCGGGATGTGCGTTGGCGGGCCGGGACTTGCGAAAAGAGCGGAAAAGACTCCGGCTCGCATCAAGAAACTCGTCGTCCCCCATCGGCGCCGGGGCGGAGAGCCTCGCCGCGTCGAGCCTCAGGAGCCGGGCCGCCACCCTCTCGAGTTCGGCCAGGGCCTTCGAGCGCGGGGCGATCTCCACGAGGCAGCGTCCCAGCCGCTCGCCCTCCCGGAAGGCCGGGTCGCGCCAGAGGACCCCGAGGACGGTCGTCCCGATGCGGCGGGCGAAGCGCGCGATGGGGCCCGTCTGCGAGCGCGCATCGCGGAGGTTGGCGAGGAGTCCTGCCAGCACGACCCCGTTCGAGGAGTAGTTCAGCACCGCGCGCGCGACGTTGTTGGCGGCATAGAGGGAGGCGGTCTCCTCGCTGACCACCAGGACGACCTTCCGCGCGAAGCCCCGCCGCATCGGGGCCGCGAAGCCTCCGCAGACCACGTCGCCCAGGACGTCGAAGATGACCGTGTCGTAGCCCCCTCGCTCGATGACGTTTTGCGCCTCGAGAACCTCGATCACCTTGCCGATGCCTCGGCCGGCGCACCCGATGCCGGGCTCAGGCCCCCCGGCCTCCACGCAGTCGACGCCCAGCCGGCTGCGCGCCAGGAACTCCGCGGTCGACGCGACCGCCAACTCCTCAGCGTCCTGGCGCAGCACCGGAACGGCCCTGGGACGCTCCACCAGCAGGGCCGTCGAGTCGCGTTTGGGATCGCACCCCACGTGCAGGACCCGCCGCCCCGAGCGGGCGTAGAGCGCGCTGATGTTGGCCGACAAGGTGGACTTGCCGATGCCGCCCTTGCCGAAGAAGGCCAATGTCTCCGGTTTTCGACGAGCGCCCATGTATCTTGTCTCTTCCGCCGCCGACCACAGGATTCTAGCCATTTATAGCAGCACGGCTCAACCCGAGCGCGCCGGGAGCGCCGCGTCAGCGGCCGAGGTTGTAGAGGCTCCTCTTGTAGAGCAGGAAGAGGTCCGTGGTGCGGCGCGGGGGCCTCAGCATCTGGTCGAGGGTCTGCCACCAGTACCCGCCGCACAGGGAATTCGGCTGGGCGCAGGAGGCGGCGTTGTACAGGATCAGCAGGTCCTTGCGCGCGCCGTCCACGTCCGCCGGGTCGAGCCACCAGTAGCCGGCGAGCTTCTCGCCTTCGACGTAGCCGAAGGAGCCGAGCATGAGCTTCTGGCGCGGGAGCTTCTCGTGGACCGCCTGGAAGATGCCGTCGAAGGCCATGCCCACGGGGTTGTCCTCGGGCTGGAGGCTCAGGGACACGACGTCGAGGTCCTTGCCGAACCCCAGGGGGACGAACCGCTCGAGCCAGCCGAAGAGGGAGTGCTCCGCGTCCGGGGCCGTGCCCTCCCACCAGTAGAGGGTGGCGACGGTCTCGAGAGCCGGGTCGGCCGCCTTGACGGCCTGGACTCCCGCCGCGTAGATCTCGAAGACGCGCTCGGGGCTCAAGGGGGCCTTGGAGCCTCCGAGCCAGTCGCCGTTGATCTCGGCGCCCACCTCCCAGCTGCGGACCCGGTCGCCGTAGCGGCGGACTAGGGCTGCGGTCCTGGCCGCGTAGGCCTCGGGCGTCAGCGTCCTCGGCCATTGGGCGGTGTCGAGCACGCAGGCCATGATCTTGAGCCCGCGCAGCGACAACCCCGAGACGAACGCGTCATAGGCCCCGAAGGAGCCCTCCCCCCCGTAGGTGAAATCGTGGGGGTTGGCCCTGAAGACCAGGCGCACCCAGTTGGCGCCGGATTTCTCGACCATCTCCGCGATCCACTCGGCATGGGCCGACCATCCGGCCGCCTTCTCGTCGAGGGTGAGCCCGAAGCGCAGGCTGTCCCTGGAGGGAGCCGCCTTGACGACCTGCAGGCCGTGCTCGTAGCCGACCTTCTGCCAGGCGAGGCTAACCGCCCTGAGGACAGCGTCGAAAGCCTTCGCCCGGGCCTGCGGGTCCCGCTCCCGCTGAGCCTCGCCGAGAAGATCCTCGGGGCTGGCCAGGAGTCTCCTGGTCTTGTCGCCGGGCACATAGATGGGGATGGCCTCGGCCGTCCTCCATCGGAGCGTCTCCTGGAGCCTGCGGTGCTGGGTCAGGGCGATCTCCTCGTTGAGGTTGATGGTGTCGCGGTCGGCGTACCCCTCCCCGACCTTGTCGATCCAGACGGTGGAGAACCCGTCGTCGGGCACGGGCCAGGGTAGGCTGGCCTGGACGCGCTCAGGCCCTTCCCAGACCAGCGCCGCTCCGCCGGCCGTCTCAAGGAGCTCGAACTTGGGCGCCCGGACGAGGCTGCCTGCGGCATAGACCGCCAAGCCCGTCGCGCCAGGGCGCGTCGTCCCCGAAGGCGCAAGCCGTTCGCCTTCCGCCGGAGGGAGCGGCGGCAAGCCCGGGCCCCTGGTCCGAGCGTCGGCCCGGCCGATGAAGGAGATGAGCTCGCGGAAATCCATCCTCCGCCCCTTCGCGTCATGGGCGGTGAGCCAGAGCCGGCGCGCCCCGCTGACCGGCGGGGCCTGCGTCGAAGACGCCGGGATCGAGAAGTCGGGTTCGGCCGGCTCCCCCGCACGGCGGGGTTCTTGGGCCCCGCCCGGGAGCGCCGCGGACAGCACCGTCGCAATCAACAGCGGAAAGAGCGCCATATAAAAATTATATGATAATCCGACATCGGGGCGGAGGGCATGAAACCGAGCGTCCTCATCGTAGGCGGAGGGGCCATGGGCGTCGCCTCGGCCTATTGGCTGACGAAGATGGGCCGCTCCGTCGTCATCCTGGACCGCGGCGACGTCCCCAACTCGGCGGCTTCCTCCGGCGACCATGTGCGGGCCTTCCAGCTCACGCACGGCAAGGACGCGTTCTACACGGACCTGGCGGCCAAGGCCCTGCCGCTCTGGCTGTCCCTCAACGAGGAAGCGGGCGAGAAGCTGCTCCACCAGAACGGGATGCTCGAGCTGGCCGTCAAGGACGGCGGGTTCGAGGACCAGAGCTACCGCATCCTCAAGGAAATGAACATCCGCGCGGAGCGCATGGACAAGCCCGAGATCAGGCGCCACCATCCGATGGTCAACGTGAGGGCCCTGCGTTTCGCGCTCTTCCACCACGACGGGGGCTACATCTGGGCCATGAGGACGGTAGCCGTCTTGTCGCACCTCGCCCAGAAGAAAGGCGCGCAGATCAAGCTCCACACGGAGGCCGCGGACGTCCTGACGGACAAGGACGGCGTCCGCGGGGTCCGGGACAAGCACGGCAAGGTCTGGCAGGCGGAGAACTACCTGTTCGCGGCGGGGCCATGGTCCGGCGCCCTCCTCAAGAGGTGGCGCCTCCCACTGAAGGTGACCAGGCAGGAGCAGATGCACCTCATGCCCCCCACGAACCGGGGCAGGTACCGGCCGGAGCACTTCCCCGTCTTCGCGGCGAGGAGCGCGGGAATCTACGGCTTCCCGATCCACATCCACGGGTTCATGAAGGTCTCGACCTACGTGATGGGGCCGCCGGGCTTCCCCGGCGCCGACGGCGCGACGAAGGTCAACCCGCGGTTCGAGCGCAAGTGCCGGGCCTTCCTGAAGAAGTTCATCCCCGACCTGGCCGAGTTCACGGAGATGGAAGGCAAGGTCTGCTGCTCGGCGACCACGCCGGACGGCGACTTCATCATGGACCGCCTTCCCGACGCGCCCAACGGCTTCGTGGCGGCAGGCTTCTCGACCACCGGCATGAAATTCGCTCCCTTGGTGGGCAAGACCATGGCGGAGTTGATCGTGGGCGGACGCAGCGAGATCAACCTGCACCGGTTCCGCATCCATCGGTTCCGGGGAAGATAGTGCCGCGCCCGATGCCGGCGGTCGCAGCGCTCACGGCCGGGCTCGCCCTGGCCGCCTGGGCCGCGGGCCCAGGGGGCGCAGGCCCCTCGTCCGGCGCCTGCGCCCCCAGAGGCCGCGCCCGGATACTCTACGCCAGCGACCCGTCGAGCGTCGCGGCCAACCTCATGCCGGACCCGGCCACCGCCGACGACCTGCGCCGCTGGGTGGACATGCTCGCCGACAGCGGCGTGGACCTCTACGACCAGGAAGTCTACTCGCAGGGCTGGACGGCGTACTGGCGCTCGCCCAAGCTCGAGTACGACTGGCGTTCCCAGCACCGGCGCTTCCTTCCCCTGCTGGAGGCCGGGACCCAGCCGCTGAGCATCCTCATCGACCAGTCCCATCGACGCGGCATGGTCTTCGTCGCGGGGTTCCGCATGAACGACAACCACGGGCTCATCGCCGGGCGCAAGGGCCGGGGCATCGCCCGCTCCTTCAAGGAGCATCCCGAGTGGGTCCTCGCGTCTCCGGACCCGGCGCGGCCGGAGATGAGGAGCGACTGCCTCGACTTCAGCTTCGAGCCGGTGCGCAACTCGCTCCTGGACGCCATGGAGGAGCTCGTCGGCCGGTTCGACGTGGACGGCATCGAGCTGTGCTTCCGCGACCGGGCCTATTTCCCGGACGGCGCCGGGCGGGAACGCGGCCGCCTCATGACGGACCTAGTGCGCAAGGCCAGGGCCCTGCTGGACCGGCAGGGGAAGGCCAAGGGCAGGAAGCTCCTCCTCGGCGCCCGGGTCTACGACACTTTGAAGGAATGCGGGGACCTCGGGCTCGACGTCCCGGCCTGGGTCTCGGAACGGCTCGTCGACTATCTTTCCCCCCAGGACGCCATGTACTCCGACTTCAACGCCCCCTACGCCGAGTTCGCCGCCCTCACCCGGGAGTCGTCCTGCATGCTCTACCCCGGGATGCTGCCCTGGAGCAGCCTCCGGGCCAGGAACCGGCTGGCGAACCCGCTGGGTCCCGCGGAACAGCGGGCGCTGGCCCACACGATGTACGGGGCCGGCGCGGACGGCATCTCGCTGTACAACCATGCCGTGGTCATGTGGAACGCGCCGTTCTACCCGCAGATGCTCAGGACCTTCCGCCAGCTGCGCGACCCGGCGAGGGTCGCGGCCGGGGAACGCCACTACGTCTTCGACCCCACCTGGGCGGGGCAGACCTTGTTCGGAGAGGACGGCAGGGCCGCCACCGGCAGCCTCAAGGCCGCCAGGCTCTCCCTCGACCGGTCGGCCCGCCGCCCCCGCGGGGAGTACCGGTTCAACCTGTACGAGGACCTGGGTCTCGCCTGGGGAGCGACCCTGCTGCTGCGCGGCTTCGGCCTGACCGAGGACGACGACCTCGCCGTGCGGCTCAACGGACGGCTCGTGCCGGACGCCGCCATCCGAAGAACGCGGGCGATCGGGTCCCCGGAGGACTGGACCCATGTCCGTCGGGCCCGAGGCCGGGCCCTCAAGACCGTCCCCGAGCTGGGGAGGGTCGACCTGAGCAGGCAGCCGGAGCCGAGCTTCTCCACGCGCTGGTTCGAGCTGGACCGCGGCTCGTTGCGAAGGGGCGAGAACGTGCTCCAGGTCGAGCTGGACCGCGGCGACCCGCGTGCCGCGGACCCGATCGTCATCGACGAGCTGGAGGTGTGGGTCGAGCCGAAGTAGGGCGCGGAGGCTCGATGGCCGCGACGGCGCACCAGGATTGGGCCTCGCCGGGGAGGGGGTCGTCCTCCCATTCGAAGACGGACTTGAGCGACCGCTGGAGAGCGTGGTAGCGCCGGCTCTCGGCCGGATCCAGCCGCAGGGGCGCGGCGGCCTTGAGCCCGGCGCGGTTGATGAGCAGGTGGGTGAACCCCTCGGCTCGCAGCCGATCGCCAAGGTCCCCCGCGGGCCCGCCCAGCTTGAGGTACCGGACCAGGGGGTCGCCGGCGGAGGGCGGCGACGCCGCGAAATCGCGTTCCAGGCCGTAGCCGCGGTCGTCGCCCACGATGAGGATGCGGGCCGTCTTGGGAAGGCTGCGCCGGACGAAAAGGGCCGCGGGATGATACGGCCGTTCATAGGACGGGTGCGGCCGGGAGAGATAGCTCTCCACCGATTCCTGGCCCAGGACGACCCGCAGGCCTTCGAGCCTGCCGAACCAGGCCGCGCTGGTCAGGAGGCTGCCGCAGGCCGCGGCCGCGAGCAGGACATAGAGGCTCCGCCGGACGAGCGCTGGAAGCCTCTCGGCCGCGAGCGCGTATAGGACCGCCGCCGGCAGGAGCGCGGGCAGGAAAGTCCGCGCTTGGCCGCCGCAGGCCAGCCACGCCGACGAGCCCAGCCCCAGGAAGCCCAGGAGGATGTGCGCGGCGGGCACGCGCCATGGGACGAAGGCCAGAAGCGGAGCGCCGAGGGCGAACAGGAAGCCCAAGGCGTCCGCGCCGGAGCCCGGCAGGACCAGCTCGGTCCAGAGCCGGGAGAGCCGCAAGCCCTCCCATCCCGCCAAGTCCGTCACGAGCCGGTCGGACCGCAGCGGGAACAACGGCGCGCCGTAGAACCAGGCGTTGCGCAGCGGCCAGACGGCCGCGGCCGCCAAGGCGATCAGCGCCACCCCGCCCAAGATATTGGCCTTGTCCCGCCCGCCGAGAGACTCCTCCAGGCTCAGGCGCCAGGCGATGACGACGAGCACGACGCCTAGGAACGGCCAGGCGAGGTAGCCCGTGGCCATGGCCAGGCCGGTGAAGAGGCCCGAGGCCCGGAGCCATGCGGAGCGCCTCGACCGGTCCGTGAAGGCCAGGGCCACGGCGGCTGAGGCCGCGGACTGGAACAGCGCCCACCCCAACTCGGTCGAGGAGGTCCAGGAGAGGATGCCGACGGCGGGGGTCGAGTAGAAGGCCAGCGCCGAGAGGAGGCCAGCCCGCGGGCCGCCGAGCCTGCGGCCGAGGCAGAATGCCATGCCCGCGGCCGTCGCGCCGAACGACCAGTGGACAAGATGGGCGAGCTGCTCTCCCCCCAACGGCAGGGCCAAGCCGTAGAGCATCTCCGCGAGCATGGGGCCGCCCGCGCCGGCGTGGAGGGGCGTCGGCGCCATACCGCCTCGGCTCCAGAACAGCTGCGGCAGGGCCAGGTGGGTGGAGAGCGCGTCGTGGGAGATCTCCGGCATCAGCGCCGCGAACAGGTTGAAGCCCGCCAGGAGCGCGAGCAGCGCGGCGAGCACCCGGTCAAACGCCGTCCAGGCGCTCGCCGCGGCCCGTTCCCCTGCCGCGGGGCGCCGCCATCCCCTCAGCAGGAAGAGGGTCCACGCGGCCAAAGCGGGGAACACGACGGCCGGATGCCAGAGCCGCAGGAGGCCGAGCGCGGCCAAGGCCGTCCCCAGGGCGCCCCAGCCCGCGGACAGGGAGAAGAGCCTCCACTCCTGGCGGTCGTCGGGGGAAAGGCCTAGCAGCCGCAGGACCAGGGATCCTGACCGGACTCCCAGGAACGCCAGCCACGCGAGCCCCAGCCCCGCGAGGGCGGCGCGGCCGGCGGCCTCGATGGCGAGGTCGCTGTGGCCCGTGCTCAGTCCTTGGGCGCGACGAACCCTACGGCCTGGAGGACGTCCTGGACATAGGCCACGCCTCCGCCGGGCTTGTCGATCTCGCCGGCCGCGATGACGGCCTTGAGCACCTTGTCGGCGAGCGCCGGGGTCACCAGGATGTTGATGACGCGCTTGCCCACCTCGATGGTCTCGGCTGCCTGGCCGAGGGTCTGGCGCACGCCCGTGCCCTGGGCGTAGAAATACGTCGCGCCCGTGGCCCCGGCGCGCAGGGCCGCGTCGATGACGGCGTTGCCGAGGTGGTGCTGGACCACCACGGTCATCAGCTGGAGTTTCTTGGTCGCCATAAGCTCCTCATTCTACCTCGGGTTCGCTCCCCCGTCAAGCCGCCACCGGCCTGGCCGGAGAGGGCGTCTTCTTTTCGAGCATCCGGGACAGGACGTAGGGCAGGATGCCGCCCCGGCGGTAATAGTCGATCTCGACCGGCGTGTCGAGCCGGGTCGTGACCCGGAACTCGGCGGTCTTGCCGTCGTCGGACCGCGCCCGCACCTGGAGCGCGCCGCGGGGCTCGAGGGACTCCCCGATGCCCAGGACGTCGAAGGTCTCGAAGCCCGTCAGGCCGAGGCTCTTGACGCTCGCGCCGCCTTCGAACTCGAGCGGCAGGATGCCCATGCCGACGAGGTTGGACCGGTGGATGCGCTCGAAGGACTCGGCGATGACGGCCGCGATGCCCAGCAGGGAGGGGCCCTTGGCCGCCCAGTCGCGGCTCGAGCCGGACCCGTATTCCTTTCCCGCCAAGACGACGAGAGGAGTCTTGGCGGAAAGGTAGAGCTGGGAGGCCTCGAAGACGCTCATCAGCTTCCTCTCGGGCAGATGGAACGTGTAGGGGCCCGCTACGTCCACCATGGCGTTGCGCAGGCGGATGTTCGCGAAGGTCCCGCGCATCATGACCTCGTGGTTGCCGCGCCGCGCGCCGTAGGAGTTGAAGTCCTTGGGAGCGACCCCCTTCTCCTGGAGGTAGAGCCCGGCCGGGCTGTCCTTGGCGATGTTGCCCGCGGGCGAGATGTGGTCCGTGGTGACGGAGTCGCCCAGGACCAGGAGAGCCCGGGCGGACTTGATGTCCCGGAGCGCCCCGGGCCCGGCGGCCATGTCCTGGAAGTACGGCGGCATGCGCACGTAGGTCGAGTCCGGCTCCCAGCCGTAGAGCTCGGAGGCCTTGGGCTTGAGGGCCTTCCAGTGCTTGTCTCCGGCGAAGACGTCCGCGTAGCGCTTCGAGAACATCTTCGGGGTGAGGGACTTGGCTACCGCGGCGGCGATCTCCTTGTTCGAGGGCCAGAGGTCCTTGAGGAACACCGGCTTGCCGTCCCGGCCCTTGCCGAGAGGCTCCTTCGCAAGGTCGATGTCCATGCGGCCCGCGAGCGCGTAGGCCACCACGAGCGGCGGCGAGGCCAGGTAGTTGGCCTTGACCAGGGGGTTCACCCGGCCCTCGAAGTTGCGGTTGCCCGACAGCACGCTCGCCACGATCAGGTTCTTGGAGGAGACGGCCTCGGCCACGGGCTCGGGCAGGGGCCCGGAGTTGCCGATGCAGGTGGCGCAGCCGTAGCCCACGAGCTGGAACCCCAGCTCGTCGAGGTGCTTCTGCACCCCGGCCGCGGCAAGGTAGTCCGTGACCACCTTGGAACCCGGGGCCAAGCTCGTCTTGACCCAAGGCTTGGTCCGGAGGCCGTTCTTCACCGCATTCTTGGCGAGGAGGCCGGCGCAGACGAGGACATCCGGGTTGGAGGTGTTGGTGCACGAGGTGATGGCGGCGATAGTAACGCTCCCATGGGTGATTCGGGCGGTTTCGCCTCGGATGGTGACCTCGACCTCGGTTCCCATGGGAGCGGGGCAGTTCCCTTTCTTGTCCTTTTCCTTGAGAAACTCCGACAGGGCCTTCTCCCACGAGGCTTTCGCATCGCCGAGGGCGATGCGATCTTGGGGCCGCTTGGGGCCGGAGATGCAGGGCGCCACGTCGCCGAGGTCGAGCTCCAGGGTGTCGAAGAAATCCGGCTCCGGCGACTTATCGGTGCGGAAGAGCCCCTGCGCCTTGCAGTAGGCCTCGACCAGGGCGATGTCCGCGGCGCCGCGGCCGGTGAACTTGAGGTACTCGATCGTCCTGCCGTCCACCGGGAAGAAGCCCATGGTCGCGCCGTACTCGGGCGCCATGTTGGAGAGGGTCGCGCGGTCCGCCAGCGACAGAGCCGACACGCCCGGCCCGTAGAACTCGACGAACTTGCCGACCACCCCCTTCTTGCGCAGCATCTGGGTCGCGGTCAAGACCGCGTCCGTCGCGGTCACGCCCTCCTTCAGGGAGCCCTTGAGCTTGAAGCCCACCACCTCGGGGACGAGCATGGTCATGGGCTGGCCGAGCATGGCGGCCTCGGCCTCGATGCCGCCCACTCCCCAGCCCATCACGCCGAGGCCGTTGATCATGGTGGTGTGGGAGTCCGTGCCCACGAGGCTGTCCGGGAAAGCCTGGACGGCGTCCCCCGTCTTGCGGGTCCAGACCACCTTGGCCAGGTGCTCGAGGTTGACCTGGTGGATGATGCCGGTCTCGGGCGGCACCACGCGGAAGTTGCGGAAAGCCTTCTGGCCCCACTTGAGGAAGAGGTAGCGCTCGCGGTTGCGCTCGTACTCGATCTCGGTGTTGAGGTCGAAGGCGTCGCTGAGGCCGTAGCGGTCCACCTGGAGCGAGTGGTCGATGACGAGGTCCACGGGCAAAAGCGGGCTGATCTGGGCCGGGTCGAAGCCCCGGGCCTTGGTGGTCTCGCGCATGGCGGCCAGGTCCACGACGCCGGGCACTCCCGTGAAGTCCTGCATGAGGACGCGGGCGGGCATCAGGAACACCTCGCGCGTCTCTCCCTTGCGGCGCTTGAGGACCGCCAGGATGTCCTCCTTCTTCACGAAACGGCCGTCCTCGTGACGCAGGAGGTTCTCCAGGAAGATCCGCATGGAGAAAGGCCAGCGCGCGATGTCGAAGCCATGCTTGGCCAGGACCGGGAGGCTGAAGATCTCGTATCTCTTCCTGCCGACCGTGAGCGTGGTCCGGCTGCGGAAGCCGTCAAGGCTGGTCATGGGGGCTCCTTTCATGTCATCGAAACGGGGACGGCGCGGCTCATTCTAGAGAATATGGCGCCGGACATCAACCCGCGGTTGATGTCCGGCGCCAATAATTGGGAAGATGCATGCCGTGAGCCTCTCGGTACTGCTGGCCGCGGCGGCGCTGACCTGGGCCCAGCCGCCGGCCCCCGACAGCGAACTCCTCTCCTGGCTCGAGAAGGGCCGGGCCCCGATGGTCGAGTGGTGGGCGGCCGACTCGGACGCCAGGGCCGCCGCCGTGCTGGAGGGCCTCGCGGGCCGCGACCGCCTGCGCAAGAGGCTCGCGGGCCTCATGAAGGCGGGCTCCATCGAAGGGATAGCGATCCGGGGAGACCGGCTCTTCGTCCTGAGGCGCTTCGGGGCCGAGGCGCAGCCGAAGCTCTTCGTCCAAGACCTTGCCGCCCGATCCCCGCACCTGGCGCTCGATCCAGGCGCCATCAGCCCCGACGGCGCCTGGGCGCTCGATTGGTGGGCGCCGTCCATCGACGGGGCGCTCCTGGCCTACGGCATGACCGAGCTGCTCTCCGGAGAGAGCGTCCTGCGGGTCCGGGACGTGGACTCCTCCTTGGACCTGCCGGACCGCATCCCCCGCGCTCCCGGGTCCGGCGTGGCGTGGCTCGCGGACCGCACCGGTTTCTTCTATGTCCGGCTCCCAAGGGAAGGCTCGGTCCCGGAGGACGAGCTGGCCTACCATGCCCGGGTGTGCTTCCACCGGCTGGGGACGGACCCGCTCCACGACGACGACGTCTTCGGGGAAGGGCGGCCCAAGGAGGATTGGCCCGAGATACAGGGCTCTCCCAACGGCCGGTACGTCCTGGTCACGGTCCGGCAGGGCCTCTCCAGGTCGGAGCTCCATGTCGCCGACCTCAAGGGGAAGACCACGGATTTCGTCCCCGTCGTCGCGGGCCGGGACGCGGTCTTCGAAGGGAAGATCCGGGGAGACACGCTGTTCATCCTGACGAACGAGGACGCCGCGCGGGGCCGGATCGTGGCCACGGACCTGCGCAAGCCCTTCCGGATACTCGGCCGCAGGCCGGGGGCCGCCGCCGCGCGCCGGGCCAACTGGCGGGAGATCGTCCCGGAAGGGCCGTTCACCATCACGGACTTCGAGCTGGCGGACGACCGCGTCGTCGTGAGCGCCCTGGAGCGGGGCGCGTCGAGGCTCAGCGTCCGCGACGATGAAGGGGAGGGCCTGCGGGAGGTCCCGCTCCCGGCCATGGGCGCGCTGCGCGCGCTGGCGGGCCGGCCGGGGTCCGGCGAGCTCTACCTGCTCCACGAGTCCTTCTTCCACCCCACCACCCTCTACCGGTACGCCTTGGCGTCAGGCGCCTTGTCCCCGGTCGCGTCGCTGAGGCGAGGAGCCCCGGCGGGGCTCCTCGCGGCCGACCTCGCCGCCTTCGAGACGCGGGAGGAGTCCTTCCTTGCCAAGGACGGGACTCCCGTGGCCATGTTCCTCGCGAGCCGCAGAGGCCTGCGCAAGGACCGCAACGCCCCGACGCTCGTCCTCGCGGGAGAGGCGTCCCAAGGCGGGGCGACGCCCTTCTTCGCGCCGCACCTGCTGGCCTGGTTCGAGAAGGGAGGGCTTCTGGCCCTGCCCAACGCCAGGAGCGCCGACGACGTGGAAGCGGCCGCCCGGTGGCTCGTGGCCAAGGAATACACGAGGCCCCAGCGCCTGGCGGTCGCCGGCGCGGGCCGGCCGGCCCTCCTGGCCGCCGGGGCCATGGCCCAGGCGCCCGAACTCTTCCGCGCCGCGGTCCTGTTCTCCCCGCTCACGGACCTGCTGGAGCTCTACAGGATGCCGCCGGGCCTGCGATGGGCCCGGGATTACGGCTCTCCCGCGGGCCCGGAGCAGCGCCGCGGGCTTGCACGGCTTTCCCCGCTCCATCGCATCGAGCCGGGCGTAGGGTATCCCGCGGTCCTGGTGTCGGCCGGGGAGTGGGACCGCGAGATCGACCCCGCCCACAGCCGCAAGCTGGCGGCCCGGCTGATGGCGTGCTCCGCTTCCGGGAGGCCCGCGCTCTTCCGTCTGCGCGCGGACGCGGGGAGACGAAGAGGACGGCCGCTCGGGCCGGTGCTCGATGAGCTGACGGATTTCTACGGATTCCTGATGTGGCAATTGGAGATGAAGTGATCGACCTCATCGTGCTGGGATCGGGGGGGTTCGCGTTGGATATGACGCCGGGCCGGCCGGTCCGCCATCCCCCAGGCTACGCCGTGCGGCTCGGGGACAGGGTGATCGTCCTGGACCTCGGCTTCGGGAACTTGAGGCAGATGGCCCGCGCCGGGCTCGATCCGGCCCGGGTCACGGACATCTTCCTCACGCACCTCCATCCCGACCATGCGGGAGACCTCGCCGCCATCCTGTTCTTCTTCCGCTACGAGCGCCCGCCGAGGGCTGGATACCTGCGGCTGTTCGGGCCCCCCGGCTTCAAGGCGTTCCTGCGGCGCCTCGACGGGGCCTACCGGCCGTGGCTCAAGCCCTCCGGCTACCGCCTCGCGTCTTTCGACCTGGCGCACGGCGGCGAGGTCCAAGGCGCCGGCTGGGCCGCGCAGGCCTGCCGGGTCCCGCACCCCGCCCCGAGCCTCGCCTATCGGCTCTCCGCAGCGGGACGCAGCCTGGTCTACACCGGCGACACGGGCTGGAGCGCCGGGCTGGCGCGGTTCGCTCGGGGCTGCGACCTGTTGGTGCTCGAATGCAGCATGCCGGACCGCCGTCCCCGTCCCGGGGTCCATCTGACGGTGTCCGAGGCGCTCGATCTCGTCCGGCTCTCCGGCTGCCGCAAGGCGGTCTTCTCCCACCTCACCGAGGAAGCCGCCGCCGGCCTGCGCGAGCGCCTGCGCGGGCGCAGGGGCCGGCCGGCGACACGCCTCCTCGCCCGGGACCTGATGAGGATCAGGGTATGACGAATCCGGTATTTGGTATAGTGAACAAATGAAGCGATGGGCGGTGATGGCGGAATTCTACCGCATGGTCCGGGACCGGAGGGCCTATATCCTCATCCCCATCCTGCTGGCCATCGGCATCATCATGCTCTTCCTGTTCACCAGCGAGATGCCCCTGCTCATCCCTTTCTTCTACGCGGTCTTCTGACATGAGGACGGCCTGCCGCGCCGCTCTCATCAACCTCGCGACCCTCACTGCCGCGGAGGACATGGGCTCTCCTTTGTCCCTCGGCTTCCTGATGGCCTATTCGCGAAAGGCCCTGGGCCGACGCGTCGAAAGCCGCATCTTCCAGTACCGGCTCGGCACGCGCCGGAGCATGATCGCCGCGGCCCTGCGCGACCTGGCCGCGTTCGCGCCGCGGGTCGCGGGAATCTCCTGCTATGGCTGGAACGTGGAGGCCGCATTGGCCCTGGCGCGGGCGCTCAAGCGCCGCCGGCCCGCCCTGCGGGTGGTCTTGGGAGGGCCGGAGATCCATCCCGGCCGCGCCGCGCTCCTGCGCGCCAAGACGGCGGACGCGCTGGTCCTGGGGGAAGGCGAGGAGACCTGGGTCGAGCTCCTGCGCCGCCTCCTGGACGGCCGATCCTGGGCCGGGACGCCGGGCGCGCTCGCGATGGGAGCGCTGCGGCCCGCGCGCGGGCCGCGGCGCGCGTTCATCGAGCCATTGGACCGGGTCCCGTCGCCGTGGACCGCCGGGGCATTCCCGCGCGACCACGCGGTCTGGAACACGGCGCTCATCGAGACCTCCCGCGGCTGCCCGATGGACTGCTCCTTCTGCACCTGGACCAACCGCCGCAGCAAGGTGCGCCGCTTCTCCGAGGCGCGGGTGGCGGCCGACCTGGAAGTCCTGGGCCGGCTGCGCCCGAAGAACGTCTTCGTCTGCGACTCGGATTTCTTCTGGGATCGGGAGCGCGGCCTGCGCCTGGCGCGCCTCATGCGCGGCCACGGCGAGAAGAGCGACATCCAATGGTACTTGGAGGTCTCCATCGAGCACCTGGATGCCGAGGTTCTGGAAGCGACCGACCATCCCTGTTTCGGCCTC
The DNA here is from genome assembly GCA_016209035.1 of Elusimicrobiota bacterium. Taxonomy (GTDB): domain Bacteria; phylum Elusimicrobiota; class Elusimicrobia; order UBA1565; family UBA9628; genus JACQWX01. The sequence continues at coordinate 46,869 of JACQWX010000038.1, forward strand.
GGGGTCGGGGTCGAGTCGCTCTCTCCGGGGGTCCTGCGCCTCAACGGCCGCAACCCGGACCTGCGCCGCATCAGGGCCGCCTTGGACTGCCTGCGCCGGCGCCCCACGCGCGCGGAGGTGAACCTCCATCTCATCTGCGGGCTCCCCGGCGAGACCCGGGAGAGCTTCCTGGCCGGCTTGGACGAGATCCTCTCCGTGCCCGGCGCCAGGCCCATCGTCTTCTGCGCCCAGGTCCTGCCGGGCTCGCGCCTCGCCGGACCGATGCGGCACCTGGTCCGCCGCCGGCGCCGGCCCCCGCACTATGTGGTCGCCACGGACGCCCTTCCGGAGCGGGAGTACCTGGAGCTCCGCCGCGCCGCCTTCGAGCTCCTGCTGCTCATGAACCATCCCCCGACCCGGGACCTGCTGCGGCGCCTGGCGAAGAAACGCGCCGGCTCGATCACGGCCGTCTTCGCGGCCGTCCGCCACGGCCTTGACCCGGGAGCGCGGTCCATCCTGGGGAAGGCCTGGCGGCGCTGCTCGCGCTTCCCGGCCCGCGAGCAATTCTCATTGAACTGGGAATGGCGCCCGGTCCTCGACGCCGCCCAGGAGGCCCGCCTTTTCGCCGGGGTGCGGGCCGCGGCATGAAGAGGCGCGGAGCCTGCCGCGTCGCCCTCGTAGACATCGCGTCCTTCACGGAGGACGTGTGTTCCCCGCTGTCCTCGGCCTGCCTCATGGTCCATGCGCGCAAGGCCCTGGGCCGGCGCATCGACTGCCGCCTGTTCCAATACGGGCCCGGGAGGCGCCGGAGGATGGTGGCGGCGGCCCTGCGCGACCTGGCCGCGTTCGCGCCGCGGGTCGTGGGCATCTCCTGCTATTTCTGGAACGTGGAGGCCGCATTGGCCCTGGCGCGGGCGCTCAAGCGCCGCCGGCCCGCCCTGCGGGTGGTCTTGGGAGGGCCGGAGGTCCATCCCGGCCGCGCCGCGCTCCTGCGCGCCAAGACGGCGGACGCGCTGGTCCTGGGGGAAGGCGAGGAGACCTTAGTCGAGCTCCTGCGCCGCCTCCTGGACGGCCGATCCTGGGCCGGGACGCCGGGCGCGCTCGCGATGGGAGCGCTGCGGCCCGTGCGCGGGCCGCGGCGCGCGTTCATCGAGCCCTTGGACCGGGTCCCGTCGCCGTGGACCGCCGGGGCATTCCCGCGCCATGGGGCGGTCTGGACCATGGCGCTCCTGGAGACGGCCCGCGGCTGCCCGATGGACTGCTCCTTCTGCACCTGGACCTACCGCCGCACCAAGATGCGCCGTCTCTCCGACGCCCGGGTCAAGGCCGACCTGAAGGTCCTGGCCAGGCTGCCCGTGACCAAGGTCTTCGTCTGCGACTCGGATTTCTTCTTGGACCGCGGCCGCGGCCTGCGCCTGGCGCGCCACCTGCGCCGCCTGGGAGAGAAGAAGGGTATCTTCTGGAGCATGCAGGTCGGGAGCGACCACCTGGACGCCGAGGTGCTGAAGGCGACCGACCATCGTTGTTTCGGCCTCGGGGTGGGGGTCGAGTCGCTCTCTCCGGGGGTCCTGCGCCTCAACGGCCGCAATCCGGACCTGCGCCGCATCAAGGCCGCCTTGGACTGCCTGCGCCGGCGCCCCACGCGCGCGGAGGTCCAGCTGCAGCTCATCTTCGCGCTCCCCGGCGAGACCCGGGAGAGCTTCCTGGCGGGCTTGGACAAGCTCCTGGCCGTGCCGGGCGCCAGGCCCATCGTCCTGTGCGCCCAGGCCCTGCCGGGCTCGCGCCTCGCCGGACCGATGCGGCACCTGGTCCGCCGCCGGCGCCGGCCCCCGCACTATGTGGTCGCCACGAACACCCTTCCGGAGCGGGAGTACCGGGAGCTCCGCCGCGCCACCTTCGAGCTCCTGCTGCTCATGAAGCATCCCCCGACCCGGGACCTGCTGCGGCGCCTGGCGAAGAAACGCGCCGGCTCGATCACGGCCGTCTTCGCGGCCGTCCGCCGCGGCCTTGACCCGGGAGCGCGGTCCATCCTGGGGAAGGCCTGGCGGCGCTACTCCCGCTTCCCGGTCCGCGAGCACTACTCGGTCAACTCGGAGGGACGCTTGGCCCTCAGCGCCGCGCAGGAGGCCCGCCTCTTCGCCGGGGTGCAGGCCGCGGCCTGGGCCGAACGCCCAGGGGCCGGACGATGAAGCGTCAGCGCGTGGACCTGCGGCTGTTCTTCTCCCCGTTCGGCCAGGAGTTCGTCGCCCCGGAGCTCGGGGTGCCGCAGCTCACGGCCTACCTGACCGGCCGCGGCTTCCGGGTCCGCCAGACGGACCTCAACCTCCTGGGGCTTGGCCCCGCCGCGGCCCTGTGCGGCCGGGAGGCCCCGCGGTTCTGGCAGCCGTCCCTGCGCCGCGGGGCGCGGCTCTGGAACCGCGGCGGGCACGCCTATCCCTTAGACGAGGTCCTGGAGGCCGTGGCCGACAAGAACCCGGAGGCCGAGCTCCTCTATGAACGGCACGTGCGCGACCGCGCCGGACGGGCGGGCCTAGTGGGCTTCTCAGCCTGCACCGTGGACCAGGCCTTAGCCGCCCTCTTCTTCTGCCGGCGCATCCGGGAGGATTTCCCGGGCCTCAAGACCTGCCTGGGCGGCCCCTGGGTGGGCGCCTCCTGGGACGCGCTCCCCGGCTGGCCCGAGCTCTTCAGCCTGACCGACTTCATGATCGGCTTCTCCGCCGAGGTCCCCTTGGAGCGGCTCATCCGGCATGTCCGAGGGGAGCTGCCCATCTCCGCCGTCGAGAACCTCGCGTACCGTCGGGGCCGCAAGGTGCTCCGCAACCCGTTTCGGCCGAGCCTGCCCCTGGAGGAACTCCCCCCGCCGGCCCTGGACGGCTTCCCCCTGGACCGCTACGTCCAGCCCAGCCTGCCCTACCAGACCACCCAGGGATGCGAATGGGGCCACTGCAGCTTCTGCAATTGCGTCTTCCCCAAGCAGGCCTTCGACAGGAAGAGCCCGGAGAAGACCCTGCGCGAGATGGAGGCCTTGGCGCGCGGCGCCGGGATCAGGAGCTTCGCGCTCGCCGACCTGTCCACGCCGTTCGAGGTCCTCGAGGGGATGGTCCCGCATTGGCGCCGCATGCGGGCGGCCTGGCGCGCGATGGCGCGCGTGCACGAGGGTTTCACCCCGGCCTTCGCCCGCCGGCTCAAGGCCTCGGGCTGCGAGTACCTCTTCTTCGGCCTGGAGACCGCGGGCCGGGAGGGGCTGGGGCGGCTGCGCAAGGGCATCGCCCTCAAGACGGTCGACGCCACGGTCCGGGCCTGCGCCGAGGCCGGCGTGCGCGTGGGCCTTTTCGCGCTCAACTACCCCGGCCAATCCGAGTCCGAGCTTCTGCGGACCCTGGAGTTCTGCGTGTCCCGCCGCCGGTTCCTGGCCGACCTTGCCGTCAACCGGTTCAAGATGGGCCACTGGATGACGATCTACAGCGACCTGCCGGGCCGGGCCTCGTCCGCCGCGGCCCGCGACCTGAACAGCTTCGACGTGCCGTACCTGGCCGACGGAGTCCCCATCGAGCGCTTCCTGGAGCTCAAGTTCAAGGCCGAGGGGATCGTCAACGGCCATTCGAAGGGACCCGCGCCCGGGGGGACGCCGAGGTAGATGCCGCGACCAAGATACGCGATCCCCTTCAACGGCGACACCCGGCTCCTCAAGGAGGCGCTCCGGTCGGGGCAGGTCGAGGAAGTGTATTTCGGCGGGCCTCCGGAAAGCAACGCGAGCCACTGCCCCGAACTGCGCAACGTGGACGGGCAAGGCCTCAAACGGGCTTTGGAGCTGTGCCGGGCCCATCATGTGCGCACCAACCTGCTCTGCAACGCGTACACCCTGCTGTTCAAGGACATCGCCGCGTGCTTCAAGCTGGTCCGCTCGCCGCCCAAGATCGACGCGGTGACGATCTCCGACCCGCTGGCGATCTCGACCTTCCGCAAAGAGCTCCCGCAGACGGAGCTCCACGCCTCCGTCATCATGAACCTCGATTCCTGCGCCAGGATCGAGGCCGCGCTGAAAGCCGGCATCAGGACCGTGACCCTGCCGTTGAAGCTCAACCGTGACGCGGGCTTCCTGACGAAGGCGAAGAGGCTCAAGGAACGCCACCCGCGGCTCAGGATCAAGCTGATCGCGAACCACAACTGCAGGCCGGACTGCATCTTCAGCCCCTGGCACTACATGATCGAATCAGCCGGTTCCTCCGAGAGGCGCCCTTCCTTGAAATCGCCGTTCCACGAGAGGATCTACGGCGGGGTCCATGCCTGCCTGGACTCCTGCGACAGCCCGGCCGAGCTGATCAAGCTGCCGTTCATCCGCCCCGAGGACGTCGGCCACTATGTCAAGAACGGCTATGCCGACGTCTTCAAGCTCGTCCATCGGAGCTGGTCTTCGCCCATGCTCCGGCGGGCCTACTCGGCCTACTTCGCCCGCAGGCACCGCGGCAATCTCTTCGAGATCGTCAACACCTCGAAATACGGGCCTCCCAAGCGGTGCGACAACACGAGGTTCCCGGCCGATTTCGCGAGACGCGTGACGACCTGCGGCAAGGCGTGCGAACGGTGTTCCTACTGCGAGAAAATCGCCGCCCGCACGGTCCAGCGAGGCCGGGCTCGACCTCCCCCCTGAAGACTGGGCCCTCCACGACTGACCGGCCCGCGATGGCCCCGCCCCGTCAGTAGAGCGCGCGGAACCTGATCGTCCCCGGGATCTGTCGCAGGGCTTTCATGACGCCCTGGTCGTATTTCGCGCAGATGTCGGTGATGGCGTAGCCGATGTCCTCGCTGGTCTTGAGGTACTGGCCCTCGATGTTGATGCGGTGTCCGGCGAAGACCGTGTTGATCTGCGAGAGCATGCCGGGGACGTTCCGGTGGATGTGCAGGAACCGGTGGGACCTCGCCAGCCTGGGGAGCCTGACCTGCGGGAAGTTGACGCTGTGCAGGGTGTCGCCGTTGTTGACGTAGGAGAAGACCCTCTCCGTCACGAAGCGGGCGATGTTCTCCTGGGCCTCCATGGTGCTGCCGCCGATGTGCGGGGTCAGGATCACGGACCGCATCCCCTTAAGCTCGCAGGCGAACCTCTCGTCGTTGCTCCGCGGCTCGACCGGGAAGACGTCCACGGCCGCGCCCCGGAGCTTGCCGCACCTCAAGTTGCGCGCCAGGGCCGCCAAGTCCACGACCCGGCCGCGGCTCGAGTTAAGGAAGCAGGCGCCGGGCCTCATCGCCCGGAACTCCCTCTCCCCGATGAGCCGGTCGTTGGCGGGACTGCCGTCCACGTGGAGGGTCACCACGTCGGCCTTCCGGAGCACCTCGCCCATGGACCGGCACTTGCGGGCGTTGCCGAGCGCGAGCTTGTCGAGGACGTCGTAGTAGAGGACCTCCATCCCCAAGGCCTCGGCCAGGACCGAGACCTGGCTCCCGATGTTCCCGTACCCGATGATGCCGAGCCTCTTCCCCCTCACCTCGCAGCAGCCCTCGTGGCCCTTGTCCCAGACGCCCGCGTGGAGCTTCGCGCTCCTCTCGAAGACGCGCCGGAGCAGCATCACGGCCTCGCCCACCACGAGCTCAGCCACGCTCCTCGTGCTGCTGAAGGGCGCGTTGAAGACCGGGACGCCCCTGCGGGCGCAGGCGTCCAAGTCCACGTTGTTGGTGCCGATGGCGAAGACGCCCACGGCCAGGAGCCTGCCGGCGTCCGCGAGGCCCTCCGCGGTGACCCGGGTGCCCGAACGGATGCCGAGCAGGTGCGCGTCCTTCAAGCCGGCGGCCAGCTCGGCCTCCGGGAGGCTGCGCGGCACGGACTCGACGGCGTACCCCTCCTCCCTGAGCAGCGCCGCGGCCTCGGCGCTCACGTTGTCGAGGAGGAGCGCCTTGATCCTGCTCTTGGGGTAGGAGAGGGACGTCGGAAGTTCGTTGGCGAAGAGGACCTCGTCGAAGCTCGGGGCGACGCGGTCGGCCTTGGCCACGACGGCCTCGCGCCTCACGTTCTCGGTGAACGCGAAGAACCTGCTCCCGGGGCAGGCCTTCTTCATCTCATAGTCCGTCATCCCGTCGCCGACGACGGCGACGTCGCCCTTCAGGCCCAGGGCCTTGACCTGGGCGGCCTTCCCGTCCCTCCGGCAGAGGGGGTTCTTCTCGTCGAACCCGACCGCCCTTCCCTCCCGGTCGAAGACGAAGGTGTTCCCGAAGACATGGTCCTCCGGGATGCCCAGAGGCCGCAGCACGGGGACCATGTATTCCTTGAAGCCGCCCGAGACCACGAACACGCTCCCGCCGTGCTTCCTGAAGAAGCCCCGGTTCCTGGAGACGGAGGGGGTCAGCCTCCTCTTAAGGAGGCGCGTCACGGCCGCGATCTGCCTGCGGTTGGGCGTGATGAGACGGAGCCTTTGGCGCAGGGACGCGTCGAACGGGATTTCCCCCCTCATGCCAGCCTCGGTGACGGCCTTGAACCGCCGCAAGACAGCCTCGGCGCCGGGCTTGCCCTTGAGGCACAGGACCGCCAGCTCGTCCAACGCCTCGACGCGGGTCAAGGTGCCGTCGAAGTCGATGATGAAGCTCTTTTCGGCAGGCATGGCGGGCCCCATTACATCAAAAAGCCCGGGGCGGGTCAAATGCTCGCATCGCCCTCCCGCGCATGCGTGTGAAATTGAAAGCGCGGTAAAAATCGGAAAAAAAGGCCCCGGGGCCCTTGACAGCCCGCGTCCTTCTCTCTAAACTACTGTTGATATGCGAGCGTCGACGGCGCTGGCGTCGTTTTTGCTTTCCCTGGGCCTGGCCTTCTACGTTCCATCGGCGACCGCGGAGCCCCCCAAGGAAGATCCGGTCAAGAAGGAGAAGACGCCGGTCTTGATCGAGACCGAGAAGAAGGTCTTCAACCGCCTGGAGGTGCCCAAGCCTTCCGCGGACGAGGCCCCGGACAGCGCGGCCGCGCGCATCCGCAGGGCCGCCGACGAGCTCAACAAGGAGCTCGACGCCGCCGAGGTCGAAGCGGACCGGACCGGGGACGGCTCCGGGCCCGCGGCGGTCATAGAGAGGAGGCTCCCGGAGCTCAACGCCGCCGCGCAGTCTCCCGACATCGACCCGAGCGTGCGGGAGCAGGTCTCCAAGTACAACCTCCAGACCGGGAAGTTCGACGATGCCCTCAAGCTCTCCGGGGTGACCTTGCAGTCCCAGCCCGAGAACCACGACGCCCTCAACAACCGCGCCGGCGCCCGCTACGGCCTCGGAGACTACGACGGCGCCGTCGCCGATGCCACCAAGATGACCGAGCTCGACCCCAAGAACGCGACCGCCTACGCCCTGCGCGCCCTGGCGCACTACGGCGCGGGGAGGTACGTGGCCGCGGTCGACGACGCCAAGCGCGCGCTCTCCCTCGACCCCAACGAGAAAACCGCGTTCTCGGTCCTCAAGCTCTCGGAGGGCCGGCTCCCCCCGGACATGAAGATCCCGGAGGAGAAGCTGCGGGAGAGCCTCAACGTCCAGCGAGAGTACCAAGGCGTGGTCCATCAGTTCTACCAGGCCGAGGAGAAGATCCGCCTCATCGCCGCGGAGAGCGCGGCCCGCCCCATCGAGAAGCTCGTGCGCGGCGCCGTGCACAGGATGGAGCTCAAGGAATTCCAGGCCGTCATCGAAGAGGCGGGCAAGATCATCGAGACCGCCCCTGACTACGCCGCGGGCTACTACCTGCGCGCGGCCGCCTACAACCAGATCGGCAAGTACAAGGAAGCCGCCCAGGACGCTTCGCAGGCCCTGGCCTTGAACCCCAACGACCCCGCGCCCCGGGACGCCCGTTCCTGGGCCTATTTCCAGCTGGGCAGGCTCGACGACGCCATGGCGGACGCCAACCTCTCCCTCGAGCAAGACGCCAACGACGCCTACGCCTACGCCAACCGGGGACTCATCAACGAGAAGCTCGGCGATTTCCAGGCCATGCAGGCCGACCTCAAGTCCGCCGCCTCCCTGGACCCCCAGTTCAAGACCGTCCTTCAAGACGCCGTGGCCCGGTCCAACCTCGAGAGGGCCCCGATCCTCGGCGAGCCGCCCCGGCCGCCGAGGCCATCGGCCGCGGCGCCGCCTGCAAGCCCCGGCCGGCGCAAGTCGTTCGTCACCATCGTCACGAGCTCGCTCGTGGGCGGGTTCCTGATCGCCCTGGGCCTCCTCCACATCATGAGCGGCCAATGGCAGAAGAAGCTCACAGCCGAGCTCAAGAAGACCCGCGACACCGGCGGCATCCGCCGGCCCTCGGCCATCGACGCGAGCTACGAGGTAGGCCGGGTGCTGGGTCAGGGCGGCATGGGCGTGGTCTACGAGGGGGTGGACCGGGCGCTCAAGCGCCGGGTGGCCATCAAGATGCTCCGGCCGGAGCTCAAGGCGGACCCCCGCGACCGGGAGAGGCTCCTGGAGGAGGCGCGCACCGTCGCGGCCATGCATCATCCCTCGATCGTCGAGATCTTCTCCATCCTGGAGGACCAGGCCGGCCTCTACCTCGTCTTCGAGTTCATCGAGGGGCGCTCCGTCGAACAGCTCCTGACCGAGCGCCGGCGCCTGAGCTTCTCCGAGACCAAGGCCATCCTCAAGCACGTCTGCCGAGCCCTGGACTACGCCCATCACCACAACGTCGTACACCGGGACCTCAAGCCCTCGAACATCATGATCACGGTGGAGGGCGTCGTGAAGGTCATGGACTTCGGCATCGCCAAGGCCGCGCTCGACACCGCGGGGGCGTCGAGCATGACCAACACGGTCCTGGGCACCCCGTTCTACATGGCGCCCGAGCAGGGCGCGGGAGCGGTGCGCAAGGAATCGGACATCTTCTCCCTCGGCGCCTGCCTCTACGAGATGGTGACGGGGGAGCGCCCCTACCCCGCCCCGGCCTCCACCCCCATGAAGATCGAGGCCCGCTACGCCAAGCCCTCCCAGCTCGCCCCCCTTCCGGAGGGGCTCGACGCCCTCATGGACGCCGCGCTCCAGCCCGACCCGGACAAGCGCATCCGCTCCGCCCGCGACTTCTGGGTCTGGCTGGACAAGATCAAGGACCCCTCCGGCGCGCAGACCCCCAACCGGCCTTCCTGAGCGACGGGGAATCCATCGTCATCCGTTACCCGCAAGCGCGGCTAGGATTCCCCGTCGATGTTTTCTGCGTTCTCGTTTTGTAGACTTGTGTTCGTCCATGGCCCCCCGGAGGTCCTCATCATGAATTCTTTCCTTCTCTCCATACTTCTATCCTGCGCCTTCCCCTCGACCGCCCAGGCGCAGAGCCGCCATGCCGACCCCGACGAAGCCCTGGCCGAGCGGAAGGCGCGCTTTTCGTCGGACAAGGCCCTCATCGCTCCCCTCGCGCAGCCCCTCCCCAAGATCGCCCGGCCCGCCTTCCACCCGGCGTTCGAACTGTTCCGCGACTCAGGCGCGCCCTGGGGGCAGGGTCGCGCCCTCGGCGCGCTGTGGGTCTATGAGCTCCCGGACCAGACCAGGATCGACGGTCTCGCCTCCCTGCCGGGGAGCGGCATCATCGTGGCCGAGGGAGGCGAGAACAGCTACCGCCACCGCCTCACCCGGCTCGACCAGGCCGGGGTCCCGGCGTCGAGCGTCCCGGTCTCGGGCTATTTCATGTCCCTGCTGGCGGGAAACCTCGGGGGCAAGCCCGCCCTCGTGGCCCAGGACATGTACCACCTCCAGGTCCTCGACCCTTCGGGCGAGCCCCGGTGGAAGGACAGCCTGCAGATGGAATCCGCGGCCCTCTGCGACCTCGACCGCGACGGCCGCGGCGAGCTCGTCGGAGGCGTCGCCAGGTACAAGAACGAGCTGCGCGCCGTCCGCGGCGACGGCCGGAGGCTCTGGGACGCGACGGTGCCCGCCGACCACGTCCTCGGCTCGGCCGCCGCGGACCTCGGCGGCAAGGAAGGGCCAATGGTCGCGGTCTTCGCGGCGCGCCGCGGCCGCGCCACCGTGCACCTCTTGGACGGCAAGGGGTCGCCGGTCCTGGATTATCCGGACGACAGCGCCCCCGAGATCGGCGTCCTCGGCCGCTTCGCCGACGGGACGCCCTTCTTGGCGACCGTCGGCTCGGAATGGCAGGCCGGGCACGACCGCTTGCGCATCTCGAGGCTGGCCGGCCGAACCCGCAAGCTCGAGACCGAGGCGGACGTCGGGCCGACCCACGTCGTCTCGATCGCGCTCGCCGACTTCACCGGCGACCGTTCCCCTGAGATCGTGCTCGGCACGGACAACGGCTGGGTGCTGGTCTACGGCCTGTGCGGCCGACTCCTCTCGCAGCGGCATTTCTTCGGGCAGATCCCCTACCTCGTCCCGGAAGCGCCCGACGCGGACGGCCGGCAGAAGGTGCTGGTCGGGGTGCGGGGGGCCTCCTCGCTGGTCTACTCGGTCGGGCTCACGGAGAGGCCCTTCGCGGCTCCGGCGAGCGCCTCCGGGGCCTCCGAAACGGCGCCCGCGCCGGCGTCGCCGGGCTGGCCCGAGCCGACCCTGCGAGCGCTGGAAGCCTTCATCGAGACGGGGCCCGAGGGCCCGGTCGTGTTCTCGGCCGACGACACCCTCTGGGCGGGCGACGCGGGTTCGGCCTTCCTGCGCTGGCTCATCGCCGAGGGCAAGCTCGCGCGGAGCGACGGCGGCAAGGACCTCTACGCCGAGTACGAAGCCCTGGCTGGGCGCGACCGCGCCAAGGGCCGCGCCTTCGCCGCGACGCTGATGGCGGGCATGAAGGAATCTGAGGTCCGGGACCTGGCCGCGCAGTTCTTCTCGCGCCACTTCCTCGGCCGCATCTACAGGCCCATGACGGACCTGGTCGCCAAGCTCCGGGACTCCGGCCGGCAGGTCTGGGTCGTGTCGGCAAGCAACCGCTGGATCGTGGAGGCCGCGGCGGAGTTCCTGAGGGTCGAACCCGAGCGCGTCCTCGGCCCCGTGCCTGACGGGGCCCGCAAGCCCGCGGCGGTCAAGAAGCGCCTCGGCCGGCGCCCCGTCCTGGCCGTGGGCAGCGGCCGAAGCGACCGGGAGCTGCTGCGCCGCAGCGCGGGTCCGGCCCTGCTCGTCACCCACGGTTCGGCGACCGACCCCGGGCTCCTTGCGCTGGCCCGCAAGAAGGGCTGGCTCGTGGTCGACCTGCCGCTCCTGCCGGAGTGGAAGCCGTGACCGCGCCGGAGAGGATCGTCCGCCTCCTGAAGGAAACCGCGACCCCCATGCCCTTCGGCAAGGTCGTCGCCCCACGGGCGCTCATCGAGCGATGTCGGGCGCAGGAGCCCGCGAAATGACGCCGGCAGGGAGCATGATAAGCGCGGCCTTTTTTCAGGGGCGGGTTCGATTTCTCCCTTGACGCTGGAACAACTCCTGCTGGCCCGGCCGAGTCGATCGATTGCCCGCCTTTGAGTCAAGCCAACTCGACAGCGACGAAGGCTCGTCGCCAAAGGGGTTCGGAATCGGAATGCCCCCCATGCCAATGAGCCGTCGATTTCCTGCAGGGGCAGCTTGGTAATCACCGATGAATACCGGGAGCCAGCCTTCCTTCAGGGCTTCGACGGCCCCCGCCCAGGTGCCGCCTTTCTCTGCGTCGCTCGCTACCACGACTCCGTAATCAGCCAAACAATAGATCAGCCTGTTCCGGCCCATGGCGGTCCCCACGCTGAAGGGCGCATCCGGCGAGTAGGGCGTGATTAAGACGAGACGGTCATCCTCAAGGAGCTCGCGCGTCTCCGGTTGACGGATAGCCCCTACCAAGCTGTCTGCCAACACCCCAGCGACTTTCCCACCGCCCTCCAGCGCCGCACGCATAGACGCCTGATCCACTCCGCGCGCCGCGCCTGAGCAGAGGGCCAAGCCGCACTTGGCCCCCGCCGATCCCAGAAACTGCGCAAACTCGTTCCCGCGTTCATCGACATTTCTCGATCCGACCACCGCCATGCCCCGACGTTCCAGAATCGAGACATCTCCGGACCCAAAGAGCACCCGCGGAGCCGTCTTCCCCAATCGCTCCACGTATCGGCTCGGATAATCCTCCTCGCCGCGGGCCAATGTCCAAATCCGCATTGACTCCAGTCGCTCGACCTCCCCATCAATCAGGCGATCTCCGCTCAACAAAGCGCTGAGGCGTGAAGCCATATCCGCGGATACGCGCAACTCTTTCTGAATTTTAGCCGCTGCAGCGCCGACGAATTCTCCGAGCTTTTCGACTCCTCCACCGATATCCTCAATGAAGCCGCTAAACTCCTTGGCTGTGAACGGTTTGCCGCCCTCCGGCAAAGCCAGGCGCGTGCACAGCATTAGGAGCACTTTCTTATCTTTCCCTAAATCAGCCATCTATCCTCCAGCCCGCGTCATTGCCAAGGCGAACGGATAAACCCCGGGAACTCCTTTGGACCTCAAAAGCCAGCCTGCTGCCGCGAACGTCCAGCCCGAGTCGATCATGTCGTCGACCAACAGAACTGAGCCCGGCAGCGACTCTCCTTCGATTCTTAGGGAACCCAAAACGTTTCGAGCCTGCGCAAAAGAATTCTCCATCGTCTTCTGTTCGGGTGCGTCGACCACCCGCACCAGCACCTGCTTGAAAGGGAGCCCCAATCTCTTGGCCAACCGCCCGGCGAAATCCGGGACAAGCCGCGGACGTCTTTTTGAGGGGATCGCAGTCACCCACTGAATGTCCGGCTTCGGCAGCCATCTCTCTCGGATGAGGTGCGCCGCAGCCTCGACCAAGGCGTCATCAAAACCTTCATCACGATACTTTCCCTGCTGGACCCTCTTCCCAAGGCCCGGGTCGGCATAGTGGGAAAGCGCCCGGCCTTCGTGAGTGCGCAAGTCCGCAGGTATCGTCACAGGACCTTCCATCATCCCCTTCGGCCACTGCTTCCGCGGTTGAATCCTGATGATCTGAGCTTCCAAGAAGGCCCGTGCCTCAGCCACCAGCTCGGCCGGGACCGTCGAATCGATTGCCTTCCCAGTGCAGTTCTGACAGCGCCCGCAGGCAACGCCTGAGGGGTCGTCCAGCGCCCGGATCAAGAACTCCATCAGACAGCCCTTGTGCCCCGAATATTTCACCTCGATGTCTTCCAATTCGCGGCGACGCTGATCGAGAACAGAATCAATCCGATCCTTGTCGCAAGACCAATCAGAGCGAAGCAACCTATGCTGATGCGGATTGCCTGAAATAGCGATCACCCCATCCACTTCCAGGATTTTCAGAGCCTGGTCCAGCATCTTGGGCCGGACATTGATTTCTTGCAGCAGCCGGTCGGTCCGCTTGGGCGAGCCACCCAGCTTCGCGATAATCTCAGTCATGACCTCGGCCGGCGGGAAGGCGGCGGCGATGAAATGCCTGTTGATTTCGCGGTCTTCCGGGCCGGACATCAGAAGGACCACCGCATCATCCAGACGACGGCCGGCGCGGCCGATTTGCTGATAATAACCCACGATGGATCCCGGACGTTGGAAGTGAATTACAAAACCCAGGTCCGGCTTGTCAAAACCCATCCCCAAGGCCACGGTCGCAACCAAAACTTTCACTTCATTGGCAAGCAGTTCCTGCTCCAGGCGCTCACGAACCTCGGTTTTGAGCTCGGAATGATAGGCGGCGGCCTTGATTCCCTTGCCCTTGAGCCAGGCTGCCACCTTCTCCGTATCGCGTATCGTCGTGCAGTAGATGATCCCGTGTCCCAGAATCTTGGGCACATGGTGCGCCAGCCATGCCATGCGCTGCGCCTGCTCCGACTCTGGCATGATAAAGAGACGCAGGGACTCGCGCGCCAACGGCCCGCGGATCACCACCGGGTCAAATCCCAGCTGGGTCCGGACATCTTCCACGACCCGAGTATTGGCTGTTGCGGTTGTTGCCAGCACCGGGACATCGGACTCAAGCCGACGGGTATACTGGATGATGCGCCGGTAGTCCGGCCGGAAATCATGCCCCCAATCGGACACGCAGTGCGCTTCGTCGATGACGAGCATCCCGATCCGCTTCTCCAATCCAAGCGACTGAAACCCTTGATTGGCGAGACGCTCTGGGGAGACCAGGAGCAAATCGCATGCGCCCTTGCCGATGACGTGTTCGACCTCTGCCCACTCATCGCGATTCGTGCAGTTGATCGTGTAGGCCCTGACGCCGGCGCGCCGGGAGGTTTCTATCTGGTTGCGCATGAGCGAGAGCAACGGGCTGATCAACAGCGTTGGCCCGGCGCCCCGCTTGCGCAACAGCCCCGTGGCGATGAAATAAACGAAGCTCTTCCCCCAGCCGGTCCGCTGCACCAGAAGGACGCGCCGCCGTCCTGAGACCAGTCTCTCGATGGCCTCATACTGATCACGGCGGAAGTCTTCCTCACTGCCGAGCATGGCGCGCAGCAAGACGCGCGCTTCGGCCTTCAGGGAATCTGGCGGCGGCGCTTCGGGCGCGGTGGACGGCGGGGTCAACCACATCTCGCTCATGGCCGCTTGCGAAAGGCGTCCACTAATTCGGCCGGCGATAGGACCCTCATCCCGAGGCATAGCCGCGCCGGAAAGTGGTCCCGGTTGCCGGTGACGAGACATTCGGCGCGGCCTCCCAGGGCCGCCTCCAAAAACGGCTCGTCCGAGCGGTCCGGAAGATGTTGCGGCAGCGGCGCGGCCGTTACGGGCTCCCCCTCGGACTCGACCTGGGCCAGGAAGTCGTCCACCGCTTGAGCGTCCAACTCGAACCTCGGCCGCAGAAGGACCTCCCGGTATTCCGCCAAAATCCTGGCGTCGTAGCATAGCGCCAGATTGCCCGACGCCGCGAAGCCGACGATGGAGCCCGGCGGCCCGTAGGGATTGAGGAAGCCGGAGACGAGGACGTTGGTATCGAGGACGACCTTCACCGCGCCCGCTTGCGGCGAACCGCGCCGATCTCGGCGTTGATCTCAGGCAAGGAGAGGCGGTCGCGCCCGACCTTGACGGAGCGGACTTGCATCTCCAGCAGTCCCAACATGGCGCGCGCCCGGCGCATGCTCGTCAGCGTCCTTTCCAGGTTGGCTTCGGAGGCGTAGGACAGCACTCCGACCGGCCGGCCTTTGGAGGTGACGACCATGTCCTTCTCCCGCTGAAGCTCCCGCCAAATCTGCGCGGACTTGGAGCGAAGGTCCCTGACGCTTATGGTTTTCATTGTGTCTCCTGGTGGAGCACCTATGTCACCCTAAAGTATACACCGAAAAGACTCATTTTGACAAGGGCCTAGAAAGCCTGCCCGGTCAGGATGGAGAGCGACCACCGCCCCGGCATGCCGTTCTCCTTGAAGGCGTAGGCCAGGTCGACCCTCAAGGGGCTGCCCCCGGTGCCGCGGCTCGAGCCGATCCGCAGGCCCGCGCCCACGCTGGTCTTCCAGCTCCCGAAGGCCACGGCCTCGCCCATCCAGGTCGAGCCCGCGTCGAAGAAGACCACCCCTCCGACCGTGAGGAGCCGGAAGAGGTTGTCCTTGACGAAGAGCCGGTCCTCGAGGTTGAAGAGAAACCTGCGGTTGCCGGACAAGTAGTAGAGGCCGTAGCCCCTCAAGCCCTCGAGCTCGCCGAGGAGCAGGGCGTTGGACGGGTTGAGCTGGTGGCCGTAGTCGTAGGCGAGGCGCGCGGCCAGCGTGTTCCACCCGAGGATCCGCTTGTAGTACTCGAAGTTGAAGTTCCACACGATGCTCGTCTCGTAGTCCCCGGAGAAGCGCGTCAGCATCCCGGTGTCGCCCTTGACGAAATGCCCGGGCCCGAAGGACGCTCCCTTGCCCAGGGAGAACCGCTGGTAGAAGCTGTTGGCGCTGGCCCCGAGATAGCGGGGGCTCACCGTCAGGGACATGGCCCCGGCCCACCCGAGGTTGACGTCCTCGTCGCGGTAGAGCCTCTTGATGTTCCGCTCCTTGATGAAGGCCTGCTCTTCCGAGGTGAACAGGGCTTCCAGCGTGGTCGTGACCTCGCGGTCGTCGCCAGCGACGACGCTCTCCCCGGGGACGGCCTCTATCCTCTGCCTTGAATAGCCCGCCCGGAAGACCCCGCGTCTGACCATGGACGGGGTGGATCCCAGGGACCGGCCGTAGAAGACCGAGGCCTGCTTGGTCGTCTGCCGCACGCGCCCGTAGGGGACGATGGCGTAGTTATGGAAGACATTCTCGTCGCGGTAGGAGGCCGAGAACCCCGCCGACTCCTGGGCCGTGGCGGCGTAGAACGGCTTGGCGAGGCCGAGGTAGTAGGTGCGCGCCGCCCCTCCTTCCAAGACGCCGGCCGTGGCGGTCAGCCGCCTGCCCAGGAACTGCGGGTCCTCGTAGAAGAAGTTCTTCTCGATCTGGGTGAAGGTTTCCCCGTACACGGCGCCGGCCGTCTTGCCGTACCCCAGGAGGTTGGCGTCCTTGAGGCCCACTTTCCAGGAGTACCTCCCCCCCGCCCGCTTGAAGGACGTGGTGGGCGTGATCGTCCAGTTGTCGTAGACGTGGACGGTCACGTCCACCTTGCCCCCTCCGGCGGAAGGTCCGCCCTCCGCCGCGCCCCCTGCCGCCCACGCCTTTCCTGATGGCGCAGGGGACGCTCGGGCTCCGCCCTCGACCGCGGGAGAGGCTTCGACGCGAACCTTGCGGAAAAGGGGCAGGCGCCGGAGGTTTCGCTCCGTCTCTTCGAGGAGCCTCGCGTCGTAGGGGTCCCCTTCCCGGAAGAGGAGCTCGCGCCGCACCACGGGCTCGCGGGTATCGTAGTGCAGCTCGTTGACGCGCCGGAAAAGCCACTTGTCCTCGGCCGGGTCGGAGGGGTCGAACACGTCGTGCACCACGACCCTGACGCTCCCGATCACGGGACGCGAGGGGCCGGGGTATCCGGCCGAAGGCTGGGTCAGCGGAGCCTGGACGGTGGAGGCAGAGATCGTCTGCGCAGATGCGGAGGATGTCAGGACAGCGAGGCAGCAAAACGACAAGATACACGAGCGGCGCTTCATTCGACTACGGGGAGCGTCGCGGGGGTCAGAGCGAATCTCCGGGGCCTCGGCCGCTCAGCCGGGCCCTGCGAAACGATTTGACCAGCGGCCCAAAGCCGCGGGGACATCGGCGCCGAACCTGGCTCGCTCGGACGAATGGAGCGGCCTTCCGAGCGCATTCCGCGTTCCAGCGGTCGAATTCACTCTCCTTCGACTTCCTGACGAACAAATCAGTCAGCGTCTTCTTGGGGTCTTTGTCTCGCTCCGGGGCAGCCGGCAGTTCGGGAACCGGGTATATCTTGAAAACGTTCTTGTTGACATTCTCGATATCGCCAAGCACCCATGCCTCAACCTCCTGAATCGCCAACCCATAAACGGCAGGAAAGTCGCGAGCTGCTCCAAGAATGTTCTTGATGTCCTTCTGCACCTCTTCGGTCTTGCGGGAATCGTGGACCACCACAAACAAATCGCAACCCAATCTCTCCCATTCTGATGGGATTGGATAGAGCCTGGTCAACATCTTGAGAGTTTTCGGTATTTCCCCGTACCCATTCGGCGCGAATGGGAAGGCTCTCCAATCAATCTCGGTCTTCCCAATGCCGGGGACCTCTTCTGCCAACTGCTCTAGCAACGACGGCAACAAGACCTCATCTACTCCGCCCTCAGAAAGCAGGCCGATCCGGATCAACGCGCGCCTCCGCCGAGCATGCCAGAGTACCATAGGTCGCCCAAAGACCTGTTGAGTCCCGAGGCCGCGGACAACACCTGCCGACGCTCGGCCAGTGGAATGATTTTCGGCACGGCATCGCGGCGGCCCTTCTCGAAGATGTGCACGCACTCCGGCCGTTCCGCGAATTCGTTGAGCACATAGGGCGAATGGCTGGTCATGAACACCTGAATCTTCGCCGGTTCCTTGCGGTCCGCCAGCGATCGCAGGTGCTCAAGGACATTGGATATCAACTGCGGATGCACGCCGTCTTCCGGTTCTTCCAGAGTGATGATTCTGGGAGGGTTAGGGAAATACTTCAGAGAGAAAACCGCGAGCATGCGCAGGAACCCGTCGCTTGCCTGCTCTGCCGGATATTCGATGAGGTCGTCGCCGATCCGCTCGCTAATAGCGAGGTGATGCCATGCCCAGCCTGGTTTCCCCGTGCTCTTGACCGCCTCCAGCCGGGGAAATATCCTTTGCAGCATGGCCAGCAGTTCCTTGGCCTTCTGAGGCTGCTTCCGGTTAAGGTACGCCCAAAACCCGGGCATCTGCTCGCCGGAGGGGCCTAGTCTCTCGGCCAATCCTTGATGCGGCCTTCTCAGGTCCTTGGGGTTCCACAGCAGGAACGATTGAAACTGGATGAGGTAGTCGCGAAAGCGGATCACGGAGCTAAAGCCCCCGCCGCTTTCGAGAGCCTGCATGGCCGAGCACGGAAGGTTATAGAGGCTCTGTTTTCTATACTTCTTGGCCTTGTCGTTCCATATTTTGGTTTGGCGGCCGGTCCTCTCGATAAGCACCTGCTTCGCTGCCCCAGGCTTCGTCATATAAAGCATTTCTTTGCCGATTCCGAGGTGAAGCTTGGGCTGAAGCTCGAATTCGTACTGGTAAACGGTGGGCTCTTCGCCGACGCTGCCTCTTAAATGGTACTCCGCTTTCCAGGACATGGTGGAGCGCTGGTTCTGGCGATGCGGCAGATCCCGGTAGTCCCAGCCCTTTTCACCTTTGAGGAAGTCGGTTATGGAGGGGCGCAGCAAGGCGGGCAGCATCTCGATAGCCTGAAGCGCCGTTGACTTGCCAGAGGAATTCGGGCCGACGAACAGGTTGATCGTGTCGAATTCAAACCTGACGCCGTCCAGGCTCTTGAAATTGCGAACTTCCAGTTTCTTCAGCACGTCAGCCTCCTCTTCAGGAACTTCAGCGCCGCCGCCTCGCCTTCCTCAACCGCGATTTCGACCGCGCGCTTGGCGGCGTCGAGCAATTGCCGGGATTCCTGCCGGGCGGCATGTGCGGCCTCGACATTGCGCCGGATTGCCTGTTGTATTTCACCAGGCGCACGCCACACCAGATAGTCCGCAACAACTTCTTGCCGCATACAGGTGGCGGGGCGTCCTGCCGCCTTGGGCGGCAATGGCCTCGTCGTAGAGCTTTGCGTAAATGAGCTTGAAGACCTCCTCGAAAGCGTCCACGCCCGCGTTGGCGAGGACAAGGTTCTCCATGTCCAGGATGATCTTCTTGAGAGTGGTTTGCTCCTTGACCAGGATGTTGTGTTCCGCCAAATCGGCCAGCGTCCACCGTTCGGCCAGGACATCGGAAAGCATCTGCGTGGCTTTCGGGATGCCGGGAAGATTCTGGAAGAAGTTCGGGTCCCGGCGATGAAGCATGATCGTTTCGCCGCCGTTCGTCCAAACGCCGATGGGTGCGCCTTCGGCGTGGCAATAGCTCTTCAGCTGCTCCAAGCCTTCGGAGCGCTTGGGCTTCTTGCACTCTACAATCATGAAGGCCGTGTCCGGGGCGTCCTTGTCGGAAACCACGATGTCGGCGGCTTTCTCATGGACGGCCGAGCCGAACTGCACGGGCTTCTCAAGGAAGATACGTTCCGGGGGGTAGCCGTAATCCACCATGAGCATCTTGGCGTAAAGCTGGCGGACGATTTCCTCCGGCTTGGCCGGGCGCTCCCGCCCATCGACGCAGCATTTGAGGCAGGGCCTGCCGCGCTTGAGGAATATCGTGAGTTTGTCCGCCGCGCCGGGCTTGAATACGGTCAGCGCATGGGACGACCCACGCAGAATGTCGTGAACGGTGGGCGGGGCATCCTTATGTTTGCCGTTCTTGTCGGCCATTGTTCGGGCTCCCAAAGCATCGTAGTTTACTCGTTATCGCGGGGCTTATTCAAACCCGCATTTCTCGTTGGCATGCCTTCGCCTCTGCGTCTTGAAATGCCTGTAGGATTGCGATGGTGGCCCGGCGGTGCGCCTCGGTCGTGATGGGGAAGGCGATGTCGAAGCATCTCTTCTCCTCCCCGTTCCAGCGGCGGCTGGGAAACGCTACCTGGAGCGCCTCGGCTCCATCCTTAGACGCCTCCCGAATGCGAATGTCGCGGATGACAAAAGCCCCTCCGATGAAGAGGTCAGCAACCGCCAGCAACTGCACCCCTCCGCATGCAACCGGCGTCCGGCAGACCTCGACCCGTGGCTCCAAATCAGGCATGTCGGGGTTTCCCCGCATTTTCCCTCCCTGGGTCCGTGGTTTCAAGGGACCCTATCCTATATACGAGCGAGTCGGCAAAAAGTTCCGGAAGGGGCTACGATGCGGAAGGAAAGGGCTACTTCAACCTGACCCAGACCCTCGACGCCCTCTCCCCCAGGCGGCCGGGCTCGGGGCTTATGGTCGGGGTCTGCTCCACGTGCTGCTTGCGGGCCTCGCGCTCGACCTCGGGGGCGAGGAAATCGTAGAGCTCGGCCGTGGTGATCTCCCGGTCGGAGTCGCGGTCCGCCCCGCCCCGCAGGCCCTTGAGCAGGAAATAGGTCAGCATCCCGTGCCGGGCATCGGGGTAGTAAGTGCTGATCTGGTCGCTCCGGGCCGCGGTGATGACCGACATGTTGCCGCCGGCCGCCGGGGCCTTGGCCATGTGGACCAGGGGCCGGGCGCCTGCCGCGAGGACGGAGCGCCCTCCGGAGCCGGAGAAGCAGGCGTCCAGGACCACGATCACGTCCCTGGACGGCAGCTTCGCGAGGTTGGCGTAGAGC
>JACQWX010000039.1 GCA_016209035.1 Elusimicrobiota bacterium
CAGCCCACATGATGCTATTGCCCCGCATGACGAGTACGCCCCAGTACGCCGTCAACCCCACCCAGCCACCAGTCTGATAGTCGTCCCACCACGCCGCTGACCAGATTGCGGAAAACCCACCGCCACGAGGGGAATGCACCCGGCTGGAAGCTTTTCGTGGACTTAACTCCAAATATGTCGTAATATTATGGAGCATGTTCCAGCGCCTCCTCAAGCCCCTCAGGTCGGGCAGCTTCTTCCTCTTCGGCGCCCGCGGCTCCGGCAAGTCCACCTTCGTCCTCAAGCAATTCCTGCCGCCCTCCGAGGCGGGCCGATGCCTCATCCTCGACCTCCTCGACCCGGAGGTCGAGGACCGCTATGCCAGGGACCCGAAGCTCCTGGAGAGGCTCCTGGACTCGATGGCCCGGCCGCCGCGATGGGTCGTCATCGACGAGGTGCAGCGCGTTCCCCGCATCCTGGACATGGCGCACCGGCTCATTGAATCGAAGGGCCTCAAGTTCATCCTGACCGGCTCCAGCGCGAGGAAGCTGCGCTCAGGAGCCTCCAACCTGCTCGCTGGAAGAGCGTTCCTTTACCGGTTGTTCCCCCTGACGCAGGCCGAGCTTGGCCCCCGGTTCGATCTCGATGCCGTCTTGCATTGGGGAAGCCTGCCGCGGATCTTCTCCTTGAAGACCGTCGCCGAGAAGAGGGCCTACCTCAGGTCCTACGGCCTGACTTACTTGAAGGAGGAGATCCAAGCCGAGCAGGTCGTGCGCAGGCTCGATCCTTTCCGTGAATTCCTCGAGGTGGCGGCCCAGGCCAACGGCACCGTCCTCAACGCCAGCAGGGTCGCGCGTCAGATCGGGGTAGACGTCAAGACCGTCCAGTCGTACTTCCAAATCCTAGCCGACACCTGGGCTGGGTTCTTCCTGCCGGCCTACCACCGTTCGGTGAGGAAGAGCCAGACGGCCCACCCGAAGTTCTTCCTCTTCGACCCGGGAGTCAAGCGCGCCCTCGAACGCAGCCTCGACTCGGGCCTGGCGTCCGGCACCTCCGCCTACGGCGACGCGTTCGAGCACTGGGTCGTGCTGGAATTCCAGCGGCTCAACGAATACGCGGGCAAGGACTACCGGCTCTCGTATCTTAGGACCAAGGACGGGGCGGAGGCCGACCTAGTGCTCTCCAAGCCCGGGAGCCGGACCGTCTTGGTCGAGATCAAGTCCTCGGCCCGGGCGGACGAACTGGAGGCGCGCAAACTGCGCCGCCTGCAGGCAGCGGTGCCGGATTCGGCGGCGTTCTACCTCTCCCGCGACGAGCTCAGCCAGACCATCGACGGGGTCCGCTGCCTGCCATGGCATCGGGGTTTGGCCGAGATATTCGGGCTGCGCTGAAGCGGTCGCGAGCCGACGCGTCGGCAGGATGCCCCTTGAACCGCGCGCAGGAACGGGCAGTTTGGAGGTCTTCGAAGCCATCTCCCGAAGAAGGGCCTGAGTCGGCCGAATCCGGCGACTCAGCGTTTGCAGTCGGCCAGATCGCCCGATTTGGCCGGGCGCTTTTGGAGCGAGCGAGATAATGGCACCCCTTGGAAATGATCCGTTCATGTGTTATACTTGTATTGCATCGGAGGTGATGCGATCATGTTCGCCATTCGGCTTCCCCCGGGAATCGAAGCCCGGCTCGACGCCCTGTCCAAGTCCACGGGGCGCACCAAGAGCTTTTACGTCCGCGAGGCCATCCTGGAACATCTCGACGAGCTCGAGGACGTCTATCTCGCGGAGAAGCGTCTCATCGGCATCCGCGCCGGCCGCAGGCGGACCATCCCGCTGGAAAAGGTCATGAAGCGCCGTGGCCTGGCGCATTGAGTTTGACCCCGCCGCGGCGCAAGAGCTCGACAAGCTCGATCCTCAAGTCGCGAGGCGCATTCTCAAGTTCCTGTCGGAGCGCGTAGCGTCGTCAAGCGATCCCCGGCGCCTCGGTGAAGCCCTCAAGGGCTCGAAGCTGGGGGAGCTCTGGAAGTACAGGGTCGGCGATTATCGGATCATCGCGCGCATCGAAGACCGCCTGCTGCTGATCCTGATCGTGAGGATCGGCAACCGCCGCGAGATATACCGCTGAAGACGGTCGGACCGGCGACGTGTCGGCCCAGAGCCTCACGAACCGCCCGTTCCGAAGGCTCCGTTCGCTATCTCCCCGGAACCCGCCTGAATCGGCACAAATGGTCGACTCAGCCTCCCTGAAAAGGCTGAAATAGCCGAGCTGGCTAGTTGGTGGTCGGGGCCATTTGAGGTTCGGGATGTTTCACGAAGCGCTCGATTCCCGCGCCATCCGCAAGAGCGAGATACGCAGACCCTAACATGGGTTCGCCTCCCTTATTGAGAAGTCGGGCAGCGCCGCAGCGGTTCGGCTTTCGAGGGGTGGTCGACCCTGCGGCGCTGCCCACCCTTATATACGAGCGAGGCGCGAAAAAGTTCCCTGGAATCTTACCGACTCGTCGTGACGCCGGCTCTGTCGCAGAGCCTTGACAAGCGGCAGCGGCTGCACCAGGGCGAGACGGGCCGGCAGAGGTTCTGGCCGTAGGTCACCAAGAGGTCGTTGATGACGGTCCAATAGGGCTTGGGCAGGACCTGCCGCAGCGCCGTCTCGGTCTCCTCGGGAGTCCTGGTCCGGACGTAGCCCAGCCGGTTGGCGATCCGATGGACGTGGGTGTCCACGCAGATGCCGGGCTTGCCGAATCCCAGGGTCACCACCAGGTTGGCTGTCTTGCGGCCCACGCCCTTGAGCTTGAGGAGTTCGTCGATGTCGTCCGGGACCCGGCCGCCGTAGTCGGCGATCAGGACGCGGGCGATCTCCTTCAAGCGCAGCGTCTTGTTCCGGTAGAAGCACACCGGGTAGATGGCGTCCCGCAGGGCCCGACGGTCGAGCCGGAGCATGGCCCGCGGGGTCCGGGCCAGGGAGAAGAGCCGCCGGGAGGCCGCCTCGGTGGTCTCGTCCTTGGTGCGCAGGCTCAGGATGGTCGACACCAGGATCTGGAAGGGGTCCCGGGAGCGCTCCGCCACCACGCTGACGGCCGGGACCTTCCAGCGCGCGATTTCGCGCTTGAGGATGGCCACGACCTCGTGGATGGAGCCCTTCATAGGGCCGTTAGCCAGGCCGTGAGCTCGCCGGTCAAGGGAGCTTTCGGATTGGCGCGCCGTCTCGGAGCAGGAGCCTGCGCTTCGCCTTGACCCCTCCGGGACCGGAGAATCCCGTGAGCCTCCCGTCGGCTCCGACGACCCGGTGGCAGGGCACGTGCGGGGCGAAGGGGTTCTTGCCGAGGGCCTGGCCGACGGCGCGCGCCGCGCCCGGACGGCCGATCTCGCGGGCGATCCAGCCGTAGGTCCGGACCTGGCCTTTCGGGATCCCGGCGCACGCCCTCCAGACCGCCTGGTGGAAGGGGGGGTGGGCCTTCATCGCGCGAAGGATGCGGGACGGCAGCGGAGTCTTCTTCATGGAGGGAGTCTACACCTTGCGCGGCCTAGGGTTCAACGGGGGACCTATGCCGGCACGATCTTGCCCAGGACCCTGGGGCCGGCCGCGCCGGTCGCCTGGGGGCAGTTGTTCGGCCGGCCGTGCACGGCCCGGGCCGCCATCCACGCGAAGCAGGCGGCCTCCTTGGCCATGGCGGGCATGTCGGCGAGGTCGGAGACCGCGACCGGGACGGGCTTGAGCAGGTCGCGGAGCAGGCGCATGAGGACCGGGTTCCTCGACCCGCCTCCGCTGACCAAGGTCTCGCGGATCTTGAACCTCGGGAGGATGAAGCGGCGGTAGGAATCCGCGATGGACGCGGCGGTCAGGAGCGTCAAGGTCGCCAGGATGTCAGAGACATTGTCACGGCTGATGCGGCCGAGATGCGAGCGCAGGTAGCGCTCTCCGAAGTCCGACCGGTCCAAGGACTTGGGAGGGGGTTTCAGGAAGAAGGGTTCCTTAAGAAGAAGAACGACTTTCCTTTCGTCCGCCTTGCCGCGAGCGGCAAGGCGGCCGTTCTTGTCCATGGCCAGGCGGCCGCCGGTCCCCAGGGACGCCGCGAGGTCCATCAGGCAGTTCCCCGGGCCCGTGTCGAAGGCGGTCCACAGCCTCCCCTTGCCGGCCACGGAGACGTTGCCGATGCCGCCGATGTTCTGCAGGGCCTTGAGCGGCCCCCGGCCGAAGAGGAACTCGTCGAAGGCCGGCGCCAAGGGGGCTCCCTGGCCTCCTGCGGCCATGTCGCGCGGCCTGAAGTCCGCGACCACGGTTACGCCGGTGCGCTCCGCGATGACGGAAGGTTCGGCCAGTTGGAGCGTGTTGGGAGGGTCCGCGTCCGGGCCGTGCCAGACGGTCTGGCCGTGGGAGCCTATGACGCGGACGCGGCGGCCTCCCATGATGCCCAGAGCCGCGTCCGCGAAAAGTCCGCCAAGCTCCATGTTGAGCCGTGAGATCTCCGGGGCTCGGAGTCCCGCCGCGGATAGGACCCGCCGGCGCACGGCAGGCGGGTAAGCGAAGGTCCGACAGGCGAGGACCTTGAAGCGCCGGCCGGTCTGGGCCAGGACGGCGGTGATGCCGTCCGCGGAGGTGCCGGACATCAACCCGACTGCGAGCATCAGGCTACCGGCAGGGAGAGACGGACCACGGCTCCCCCGGAGGACTTCATGACCCGGGCCGTGCCCTTGTGGAGCGTCATGATCTTCTTGACCGTGGCCAGGCTCAGGCCCAGCTTGCGCTCCCGGGTGGTGAAGAAGGGCGTGAAGGCCTTGACCAGGGCCTCGGGCGAGAACCCGGGCCCGCTGTCCTGGACCTCGACGACGGCCTGGCCCTTCTCCGTCTTGGAGGAAACGGTGACGGTCCCTCCCGAGGGCATGGCCTCGGCGCAGTTGTCGAGCAGATGCTTGAGCGCGCGGGCCAGGCGAGGCCGCTCCATGGAGACCCTGGCCTTGCTCTGGAGGCTCTTCTTGAGCTTGACGCCGGCCGGGAAGGGGTGGCCGGAGAGGACCTCGTCGAGGAACAAGTCGAGATCCGCGGTCTGCGGGGAGAGGCTCTTGAGCTTGAAGTAGAAGTCGATGGCCTGGAGGATGCCGTAGGCCCGCTGGATCTCCATGCCGATGATGTTGAGGTGCTTGGCGACCTTCTCGTCCGCCGGCGGCTTGCCCTCGACCCGGGGCTTGAGCGAGGTCAGGGAGCCTTCGATGGATTTGAGGGAGGAGTCGAGCTCCATGGCCTTGGCGACCGCGGCCTGCAGCTTGAGCTCGGGCCTGATGCTCTTGAGGGTGGCGGTGGCCGCGTGGACCTCGGATTCCATGGCCTGGAGGAGGGCCACGGCCTTCTCATCGGCCGAGGGCTTGGCCGTGAGCCTGTTCTTGACGAAGTACGCGGAGTTGCCGATGACCGCCATGGGATTGGCGACCTCGTGCCGGATGAGCGATGTCATCGCGGCGAGGTCGATGCCGCCTTCTTCGAGATCGGTTGCCATAACAAGTATAGTTTAGAATATCGCCCGGTGCTAGGCAGCGTGCTGCGGGAGATAGGGATCTAGGAACCTACCACCAGCGTCCCCGTTTCTGATAGGTCTCGATGAACTTCTCGATGGAGCGGTCGTAGGTCTTCTCCACGTCCTTGGGGAACAGGCACCCAGGGAACTGGCCGCTCTTGAGATGGTAGTCCAGGCAGTCGCAGCAGACGCCCTTGCGCGAGCAGGGGTCGTAGGTGCAGGCGCATCGGGACGCGTTCTTTTGGACGCCGCACTCCTTCATGGGTCGCCTCCGGTCGTCCGGTCCATTGTACATATTGTATAGTCGCAGGGGCATGCCGACGGACATGGGGGTCGAGGCCGGGGAGGTCATCGGGCTCCTCGAGGAACTGGTGCGCATCCCGAGCCACCCGGGCTTGGAGCGCCAGGAGGAGCGCGTGGTGGACGCCCTCGGAGCCTTCCTCGAGAAGCACGGCCTCGCCTGCGAGCGCTCCGAGGTCGCCCCCGGCAGGCCCAACCTCTTCTGCGGCCTGAAGGCCCGGCGGCCGGGACGTCACTTGGCGCTCTTGGGCCATACCGACACGGTCCCTTTGAACGAGGGCGACCCCGGGGACGGGTTCTCGGCGCGCATCGCGGGAGGCAGGCTCTACGGCCGGGGAGCTGCCGACATGAAGGGGGGCTTGGCGGCCATGGCAGGCGCCCTGGCGGCCTTGAAGAAGGCCGGCGTCTTGGAGCGCGGGATGGTGACGCTGGCCGCGGTCGTGGACGAGGAGATGCAGAGCCTCGGGACCGAGGCCATGGTGAAGGGGGGCTTCGCGGCCGACGGCGCCATCGTGGGAGAGCCCACCTGCAACGTCTTGTGCCTCGGCCACAAGGGGCTCGAGTGGGTCGAGGTCCAGTTCGTGGGCAAGGCCGCGCACGGCGGCACGCCCGAGGCGGGCCTGAGCGCCATCTCGGCCGCGGCGCAGTTCATCCGGCTCGTCGAGACCGAGTATGTCCCGGCCCTGAGGATGCGCCCGCACTCCCTGCTGGGCCCGGCCACCATCAATGTGGGCACCATCCGCGGGGGCGATCAGCCGTCCACCGTGCCCGCGGTCTGCCGGATCGCTGCGGACCGGCGGCTCCTGCCCGGAGAGACCTACGCCTCGGTCTGCCAGGAGCTCGACCGGTTCCTGGCGAGGATCGAGGAGACCATGCCGGGCCTGCGGACCCGCGTCCGCCGCGTGCCCGGCGGCATGGCGACCCTCGAGCATCTGGCGCTCATGACCGAGCCCGAGCATCCGCTCTCCCTCGCGGCGCTCGCCGCGTGCCGGCAGGTGACGGGCAAGCCCGACCGCACCGGCGTCTTCCCGGCCTGGACGGACGGGGCCCTGCTCTCGAATTTCGGCGGGATCCCCTCCGTGGTCCTCGGGCCGGGCGAGCTCTTCCAGGGGCACTCTCCCCACGAGTCCGTGGAGCTCGAGGCCGTGGCCCAGGCCGCGGCCATCTACGCCGCGGCCGCCGTGGGCTTCTGCGCCGGCTGAATACCCCCCCGGCGACGGGAAAGTCCCTAATCCGACAGGTCGACGAGCTTCCAGGCCGCGCCGGACTGCCCGCCGGTGACCCCGAACGCGGTGACCGTGGCCGGGGTCACTTCTTGCGCCATTTCTGCATGCACAGCGCGCTGCTCCGGCAGTACCGGATGCGCTGAAGGGCGAGCTCCGCGAATTCGGCGACGTCCGGGTTGGTGCTGCGGGCCAGCGGCTCGAGGTGCGGGATCGCGTCCTCGGCGTTGGCCGCGATGCGGATGTCGCACAAGGTCTGCACGGCGTGGAGCTGGGCTTCGGCCTCGGGCCTGCCGAGCAGGGGGATCATCTCCGCGACGACGGCTCTGGGATCGTCCGGCGAGACGTTGACGCCGAGGGCCTCGGACTGGGCCGCCTCGCTCCGGCGCGCCTTCTCGTCGGCCTGGCGCGAGAGCTCACGGGCCTCGTCACGGTATTCCCGCAGGGTCTTGCCCCGGACCTTGATCCTGTCGAGGTCGCCGTTGGCCTCTGCGGCTGCGAGGGCCTTGTCGATGGAGGGGCCCGCGTAGCCCTGCCTGGACTCGTTGAGGATCTGCTTGAAGGTGACGCCGCCGGCGAAGGGCTTGTCCAGGTCGCCCCTGGCCTCGGCCTCGGCCACGGCTTTCTCCAAGGTCGGGCTCGAGCGGCCCGCGTTAAGCTCCTCGAGGACGCGCCGCAGGGTGACGCCGCCGGAATAAGGCTTGTCCAGGAGCCCCGCGGCCTGTCCCTCGGCCATGGCCTTCTCCAGCGTGGGGCTCGCGTTGGCGTAGGCCATCTCCTCGAGCGCCATCCTCATGGGGGTTCCTTTGGGGTAGACCTGGTCGTAGTCGCCCCTGGCCAGGGCTTCGGTCAAGGCTTGCTTGACTTGGGGAGGCATGGAGGGCCGGATGCTCGCCGGGCCGGACCGGGCGACCGGCTCGGAGGGCCTGCTCGGGCGGCCCGGCTTGAAGCCCTGGCTGTGCGCGAGGAACCCGGCCAGGAGCGCCGCGATCATGCCGCAACGGATCAGGAATCTCGTCCAATCGCCCGGCCGTTCGCCTTGGAACGCCCTCTCTTGGCCGGCGTTCGTCCTGAACCCCAGGCTCCAGAACGCCCAGAGGACCAAGTAGGCGGCGGTCCCGCAGAGGAAGAGGAACGGGAGGAAGATCAGGCCCGCCGCGGTCATGCGCACGAACTCGTGCCTCTCGACGAAGCGGTTGAAGACGGCCGCCCGCCAGAGCCGCTCGGCGGCGTAGAACGGCCCGCGGCAGACCTGGCACGCGAACTGCGAGCGGAAGGCCACCGAATCGCACCTGGGACAGGCCCGCAGATAGTAAGGCATCAATGGGTCCGTCCCCGCGATGGGGTTGACATCGATGTGGTGCATCTTCTCTTCCAGGGAGATCTGCAGCCGTTGGTAGGCGGGATTGGCGGCGTAGACGGCCACGAGCTTCTGGTACCAGGCGCGGGCCAGCTCGTGCTCGCCGATCTTCGCGTAGAGGTCGCCGACGGCCTCGAGCGCGATCACGTCGTTGGGCCTGTCCGCGACGGCCTTGCGGAAGGCGTCGAGGTCCTTCTGGGCCTCGGCCTGGAGCGAGACGCTGTGCTCGGGCTCGGCGCGCAGAGTCAGCCACAGGAAGAGCGCCACCGGCACGGTCGTGATGGTCGCGGTGATGAGGATGTCCCGGGCGAAGGTCGAGATCACGACGCACAGGAAGGCGTAGAAGAGATAGAATATCTGCGGCAGGGTGATCCTGTCGTAGGCCCGCTCGGTGGAGGCCAGGACGGCATAGACGAGGCCCGCCATGAAGAGGACGCCGTAGATGAGCCAGGGAAGGGTCTTCAACGGAGATTCTCGAACTCGCCCGTGACGAAGACGCGCAACGCCATGTGGATGCTCCAGCCGCAATAATACACTAAAATAGGGCATGCTCACCCGCCGCGAGTTCCTCGGGGCCCTCGGCTCGGGCGCCTTGGGCCTGGGCGTCGCAGGCGGGCTCCTGGGCCGGCTGAGAGGCCTGGCCGCGGCGGCCGCGGTCAAGGCCCGGCCGGTCGAGGGTTGGCCGGACCTGGTGGGCGTCAAGGACGGCTCGCCTGCGCAGATGTTCGACGTCGGCATCAAGGCCCTTGGCGGGATGGGCCGGTTCGTCAAGAAGGGGGCGAGCGTGTTGGTCAAGCCCAACATCGGGTGGGCCAAGACTCCCAACGAAGGGGCCACCACCAACCCCGAACTGGTCGGCCGCATCGTGGAGTCGGCCCGCGGGGCCAGCGCCAAGAAGGTCTTCGTCTTCGACCACAGCGTGGAGCTCGAGGAGGACTGCCACCGGGCCTCCGGCATCGCCAAGGCGGTCCGGGCCGCCGGAGGGGAGATGCGCACCGCCGGGGACCGGGACGACTACCGGAAGGTGGCGGTGCGGGGCGGCAAGGTTCTCGCCGAGGTGGAGGTCCACGCCCTGTACCTGGACTGCGACGTGGTCATCAACGTGCCGGTGCTCAAGAGCCACGGCGGGTCAAGGATGACGGCCGCGATGAAGAACCTCATGGGCGTGGTCTGGGACCGCGGCTACTGGCACCGCCACGGCCTGCAGGAGGCCATCGCGGAGTTCCCCTTGGTGCGCAAGCCCGACCTCAACATCGTGGACGCCTTCATCGTGATGGTCCAGAACGGCCCCCGCGGCCTGGGGACGGAGGATCTCCTCCTCAAGAAGATGCAGATACTCTCCCCGGACATCGTGCTCGCGGACGCCGCCTCGGCCAAGACCCTGGGCATCGCGCTCGAAGCCGTTCCTTATATCAAGAGGGCGGCTGGGCTCGGCTTGGGGTCCGTGGACCTCGACAAGAAGCTCGTGAAGCGCATCTCCGTGGGCGCGTGATCCGGAATCTCAGGTTCCTGAGCCAGGCCGCGTTCTTCGCCCTGAGCCTGGCCGTCTTCTTCGGGCTCGCGGCGTGGCCTTCCGCGGCGGCCTTTCAGAGCGCGACCCAGATCATGCCCGCTCTCTCGGGAGTGCGCTGGCTGGACCTGCCGCGCTTCTGGCCCGTCCTGGGGCTCCTATTCGTCCTGCCGCTGCTGGCAGGAAGGCTGTACTGCTCCTGGTACTGCCCGGTGGGCTTCCTCCAGGACGCGGCCGGCAGGCTGGCCAAGGCTTTGCGTTTTTCGGCCAAGCCTGCGGACGGCCGCTCGGCCCTGCGTTACTTCGCCTTCGGTCTGGCCTGGGCCCTGCTCTTGTCCGGCTCCGCGGCCTTCCACTTCCTCGACCATTCCAGCAGTCTGGGCAGCCTCTACGGGCTCCTCGGTCTGGCCTGGGCACAGCGGTCCTTCGACGCCATCTCCGGGCACGGCACGGTCTTCGCCCTGGTCCTGCTCGCCGTCCCCCTGGTCAGGGCGCGGTGGTTCTGCGCGGCCCTGTGTCCGACCGGCTGCGCCTTCATGCTGATGCGGCGCTGGGCGCTCTTCAAGACGCGGACCGGGCCTGGGTGCGCGGTCAAGGCCGGAGGCCGAGCGCCCCGGCCGCCTTCGGGAAGGGCGTTGGCGGTCGGGTGCGCGGCCTGCGGGGCCTGCTCCCGGGCGTGCCCCGTCCGGTGCGTGGACGAAGGCTCGATCGACGAGTCGCGCTGCGTGGACTGCCTCGAATGCGTGTCGGAGTGCCGGTCAGGATACCTGGCCTACTCCCTGCAATGGCCATGGCAGGCGACGGCGCCCAAGCCCGAGCCCGACCCCGTGGACCTGAGGCCCACGGGCCGCAGGCGCTTCCTCATCGCGGCGGGCGCCGTCGCGGTGGGGGCGTTGACGGGCCGGCGCCTGCGCGCCGGCATCCTGAGCTTCCCTCCCGGAGAGCCCAGGGACGGCATCCCTCCGGGCGGCAGGTCCGCGGACGAGTTCTACTCCCGCTGCGTCGCGTGCGGGACCTGCGCGTCGGTCTGTCCCACCAGGATCCTGGCCCAGAAGGGGGCCTCCCCGTTGGCCGGCATGGGCCAGGCGAGGATGGACTACGGGTCCTTGGCCTGCTCCTACGAGTGCAACGCGTGCCTCGCCGTGTGTCCGAGCGGGGCGCTGTCGTACTTCCCCCCGCAGGTCAAGAAGAGGATCAAGATCGGCTCCTCCATCCTCAAGAAGGAACGGTGCATCCCCATCGCCCACGGCCGGGACTGCGCCGCGTGCCACGAGCGCTGCCCCACCGGCGCCATCTCCATGGCGCCGCACCAGAAGGTCCGGAAGCCCAAGCTCGATGACGACTACTGCATCGGCTGCGGCGCCTGCGAGGCCGCCTGCCCGGTCCAGCCTGAGAAGGCGATCGTGGTCAGGCCAAGGCGCCTGCATTCCTTCGCCTTCATCCCCCGGCCCTCGATGCGGAAGGCCGTGGGCCTCCAGGACATCCCGAGACCCGAAGACGACGCCTTCCCGTTCTAGATATCCTCGTCGGCGTGATGCGGTAGGGGAAGGTCCTTTTGCAGATTAGTAGGTATACCTACTAATCTGGTTGCCATACCTTCTTCCCTCTGATATAATGTCGGCAGGTTGCGCCAGTAGGCTGCCTGCGTCTGAACTTTACCAATGGAATCATTCCTGCGACCGATGACCCGGGAACTGCTCAAGCGTCTGGGCGAGGGCGCCGCGCTGCCGCAGATCGTGATCGGCCCGCGGCAGATCGGCAAGACCACGGCCATCGGACAGACCGTCGGGTCCCTGAGCGGGAAGGGGTTCGCGGCCGTCTTGGCCGACGCCGACGCCATGGCCGCCCCGCCGGAGAAATGGGTGGTCGAACATTGGCGCAAGGCGCATGCCTTGGCCGGGACCGGCAAGCCGACCATCCTCGCCTTCGATGAACTTCAGAAGGTCCCGGGCTGGAGCGAGATCGTCAAAAGGGAATTCGACGTCAGCCAACGTTCCAACGCGGGCCCGCGTCCGCGGATCGTGATCTCCGGGTCATCCGCCCTTCTGGTCTCCAAGGGGATGAGGGAGAGCATGGCCGGCCGTTTTGAACTGATTCGTTTCCCTCATTGGGGTCTGGCGGAGGAGAGAGCGGCGTTCGCGGTGGATATCGAGACGCATGTGGCGCTGGGCGGCTATCCTCGGCGCCGGGAGTTCCTCCCGGACACCGGACGCTTCCTGGACTATGTCCGCGACTCCATCATCGAATCCGTTCTCAGCAAGGACCTCCTGCTCCTCAATCCCGTGGATAAGCCCGTCCTGCTCAGGAGGCTCTTCGAGTTCGCCTGCCATCATCCCGCGGAGGTCGTCTCCCTGCAGAAGATGCTCGGCCAGTTGACGGACAAGGGAAACGTGACGACGATCGCGCACTACCTGGATCTTCTGGCCGCCGCGTTTCTCGTCACTCCCATACAGAAGTACAGCCCGGAGATACTCCGCATCCGTTCCTCGAGTCCCAAGCTCATCGTGATGGCGCAGGCTTTGCTGGCCGCGGTGCAGGACAAGAAGCCGGACGCCCTTGCCCGGGACCGGGAGCAATATGGCCGATGGGTCGAGAATGCCGTGGGCGCCCATCTCCTGAGGTCGGGGCTGGAAGTCTTCTACTGGCGCGACCGCGACAGGGAGATCGATTTCGTGGCGCGCAAGGGCCGCGCCGTCATGGCGGTCGAAGTCAGCGTTTCCCCGAAGAAGCACACCCCTGACTCGCTCAAGAGGTTGGCCCGGAAGATCGGCATCGCCCGGAGCGTGGTCGTGGGGCCGCAAGGCGTGGCGCTGGAAAGTTTCCTCCTCCGCGACCCCGTTGAGTGGCTTGAAGCCTGAAGCGTCCACATTGATGTGAAGAGGGACCGGCGCGTCCTGTCAGGGTGCCGACCGAAAACGAGGGCTGCAGGGAACTTTTTCGGGGCTCGCTCGTACATAGAGTGTGCCCCTGTCCTACCTGGCAAGGCCGCTGTTCGCGCTGACCGTTCTCTATATTCTCGCGTTGGCGATCTTGCATCAGAGGGGCTGCTTCAAGACGGAGGTTCCCGAGGACATGGGCAGCCTGAGGTTCCGGTACGGCGTCGCGGTCGAGGGAGTCGTGGCGTCTCCCCTGACCGAGAACAGGCTGGGCGAGAGGGTCTATGTGGAGGCCCAGCGGGCCGGTGGCCTGCCCTTCCGGCAGAAGGTGCTCGCCTACCTGCCCAAGGCCGGGCCGCTGAACAAATCCCTGCGGCCGGGGCAGCGTGTGAGGCTCGACGGCAAGCTCAGGTTCCCGCGCCGTCCCCGCAATCCGGGCGAGTTCGACGAGAGGGGCTTCCTCGGCGACCGGGGAGTGGGCTGGATCATGAAGGCCCGGGCGGTCGCCGTCATTTGCGGCAGGGTTCCTTGGGTCTGGAGGCTGCGCTCGTGGGCCGAGGCGGCGCGGCGCAAGGTGCAGGACCGCTTCGAGCGCAGCCTGGGCCCGGAGGAGGCCCGGGTGATGACGGGGCTGTGCCTGGGCTTCAAGGGCCCGCTCAAGCCGGAGACCAACCGGGCCATCCAGGACGCGGGCGTCATGCACCTGCTGGTGCCGTCGGGCGCCAAGGTGGCGTTCGTCCTGCTGGCCGCCGAGTGGTTCGGCCGAAGGCTCTTGCCTCCGGCGGGCCGGTTCCTCGCGGTCGGGGCAGCGGGCGGCTTCTACACGCTGATGGTCGGCGCGGACGCTCCCTACGCCCGCGCCTTCCTGGCGTGGGCCGCGTATCGGGCCGCGTCGCTGCTGGGCCGGGAGCCCGGGACCTTCCAGGCCATGGTGTTGTCGGCCTTTGCCATCCTCGTGCTGCGGCCCAGGGACCTCTTCGGCGCCGGGTTCCAGATGACCTACCTCGCGGTCTCGGGACTGGTCCTGGCCATGCCGCAGGTGAACAGCGCGCTCCCAAGGGGCTGGCCAGGCTGGGTCCGCAGGTCTGCCCAGGTCTTGGCCGTGAGCGTCATCGTCCAGGCCATGCTGTGGCCGACCTTCGCCGCGTATTTCGGCCGGGGCGCGGTCGTGGGCTGCCTGGCCAACATGGTGCTGGTGCCCGCATCGGGCCTGATGATGGCGGCCGGGTTTGTCCTCGCCTGGGCCGGAGACGGCCCAGGCGAGACGTTCTCCTGCGTCGTCGGTTTCATGGTCCGGCTTTTTCTCAAGACGTGCTTCTGGTTCTCCTCTCTCCCCTTCGCTGCTGTGAATCTCTCGCCCATGTCGTGGTCCAAGATCGCCGTCTACTATCTGTGGGTCCTGGCAGCTCTCATGATGCCCCGATGGAAGGTCTCGGCTGGGCTGGCGCTGTGCGGCCTGCTGTTCTGGGGCGGAACCGGCCTGGCCCGAAAGGCCAGGCCGGTGATGAAGGTCACCTTCCTCTGCCTCCCCAAGGGCCGGGCCGCGCTCGTGACCTTCCCTGAGGGGAGCCGGTGGCTCGTGGACGCGGGCGGGCCGGCGGGCGTGGTCCTGCGGGCCTTGCAGGCCCGCAGCGTGCGCGGAGTCGACAAGGTCGTGATCACTGGGATGGACAGCGGCAGATGGCGTGGATTGCTTCGCATCATCAAGGAGGTGCCAGTAGGATCGGTGACGATTCCGGTGGGCGAGGTCCCGCCGAAGCTCTCGCTCATCCTCAGCGAGGCACGGAGGAGGGGGATTGGGGTCGAGGCCGACGCTTCCGCTGCGGAGCTGAAGCTCCGCAGCGGGAAAATATGCTTCGATTTCAGCCGGGAGCTGCCAGCCGTCCGACGGGGAGAGGCCGAATATAGTATAATCGGCCCTCGCCTGAGGTGGCGCTCCATGGAGGTGATTTCCGATGGAGAGAAAGCCAAGATCGCCGATACCGACTAGGAAGCTTAAGGTCCGGTCCGTCGTAGTCCTGTGCAACGATGCCAAGCCGGAGGCGACCCGCATGCTCAACGTGGTCGTCGACATGCTCCGCGAGCGCGGGGTCAAGGTCCGGGTCGCGAAAGGAACCTGGCCGGGATCGAGCTCGCGCGGGGCCGGTCTTGCCATCGTGCTCGGGGGCGACGGCACCATGCTGCGGGCCGCCAGGGCCCTGGTCCCCCATTCCATCCCCCTGCTCGGGATCAATACCGGCGGACTGGGCTTCCTGACCGCCACGGACGCCTCGGAGTTCCGCCATTCCTGCGACGCCATCCTGAGGGGCAAGTTCAGGCTCGTGGAGCGCGAGCTCCTCGAGGTGACGATCCGCAGGGCCGGGAAGGCCGTGTTCGGCCCGGAGATCGCCCTCAACGACTGCGTCATCCGCTGCGCGGCCCAGGCCCGGGCCATCAGCATCGAGGCCCGCTCGGGGCCGGATTTCGTGGCCGACTACTTCGGGGACGGGCTCATCATCTCGACGCCCACGGGGTCGACGGCCTACTCCCTGGCCGCCTCCGGCCCCATCGTGGCGCCGAGCCTGGATGTGGTGCTGATCGTCCCCATCTGCCCGCACACCCTGGGACAGCGCCCGCTCATCCTCCCGTCCCGGCGTCCCTTCGTCGCCACCCTGCAGACGAGGGCGGGGCACGCATCCCCCCGCGTGCTGGTCTCTCTCGACGGCCAGCTCAGCTGTTCGCTGCGGGTAGGCGACGAGGTCCGCATCACCCAGCACCGCCGGAGGCTCAAGCTTGTCCTTCACCCACGGCACACCTACTTCGAGATCCTGCGGCGCAAGCTGAAGTGGGGGGAGAGGTGACTCGCCCCTCCCGCGGGGGGGCGAGTAGCGGGGGGGTGATTGCGTGTCATTAGCATGTTGCGAACCCTGACCGTCAAAGACTTCGCCGTCATCTCGCAGATCGAGCTCGAGTTCTCCGAAGGCCTCAACATCCTCACCGGCGAGACCGGGGCGGGCAAGACCATTCTCATCGAAGCCCTGGGCTTCCTTTTGGGCGCGAGGGGCTCGGCGTCGTGGGTCCGAGCCGGCAGCCCCAGGCTATCGGTGAGCGGGGTCTTCGACCCGGCCGATTTCCCCGAGGAGCTCCGGGGCGGCTTCGCCGTCGCGAAGGAGCCGGTCACCGTCCTGCGGGAGCTCGACGCCTCGGCCAAGACCCGCGCGGCCTTGAACGGCCGGAGCGTCCCGGTCTCCGTCCTCGCCGCCTGGGGCGACGGCCTCGTCGATTTCCACGGCCAGCACGAGCACCAAACCCTGCTCAGGCCTTCCGCCCAGCTCGAGGCCCTGGACCGGTTCGCCTGCCTGGCGAAGGAGACGGCGGCCCTGGCCCAGGACTACGAGCGCTGGGCCGCGCTGTGCGCGGAGCGTGACGCCCTCAAGCTCTCGGACGAGGAGCGGGCTAGGAGGCTGGAATTCTGCCGCTTCCAGCTCGACGAGATCAGGGCCGCCGGGCTGGACCCCGGCGAGGAGCCCAGGCTCGAGGCGGAGCTGCCTCTCCTCAAGAACGCCGAGAGGGTCAGGACCCTGGCCGAATCGGCCTATCAGGCCTTGTACGAGGGTGATGGCGCCGCTCTCTCGGACCTGCTCAAGGTCTCCCGGGCGCTCGGCGACCTGGCCAAGATCGACTGCGGCATGGAGGTCTCGGCCCAGGCGGTGGAGGACGCTCGGCGCGCCCTGGAGGACGTCGCTCAGGGGCTGGGCCGCTACCGCGGCTCGGTCTCCCTCGATCCCGACCGCCTCGACGCCGTCCTCACCAGGCTCGAGAGCCTCTCCCGGCTCAAGAAGAAACACGGGGACACCGTGGAGGCCGTGCTGGAGAAGGCCTCCCGGCTGGAGGCGGACCTCAAGGCCCTGGAGACCGCGACGGAGCGGTCCGGCAGGATCGAGCCCGAGCTCGATGCTGCCGAGGCGGCCCTGGCCAAGCGCTGCGGCCGCGTCCATCAAGCCCGCGCCAAGGCCGCCCGGTCGATGGAGAAGGCGCTGGAGGGCGAGCTGCGCAGCCTGGGGATGCCCCACGCGAGGTTCTCAGCGGCCGTCGAGATGGAGGAAGGCCGCTACACCCGCTCCGGCTGCGACGCGGCGGAATTCCTGCTCTCCGCCAATCCCGGGGAGCCGGCCCGGCCCCTGCGGGCGATCGCCTCGGGAGGGGAGCTCTCGCGGGTCATGCTCGCGCTCAAGACCGTGCTGGCGACGCGCAAGGAAGAGCCTATGCGATCCAGCATCTTGGTGTTCGACGAGGTGGACGCGGGCGTGGGCGGGGCCGTGGCGCGCTCCGTGGGCTCAAGGCTCGCGGCCCTCGGCCGGACCCATCAGATCCTAGCCGTCACCCACCTCGCCCAAGTGGCGTGCTTCGGCCGCAGCCACCACCACGTGATCAAGGAGGCGGACAAGGGCAGGACCTCGGTCCGGGTCGAGCGGCTCGACGGGGACCGGCGCCTCGAGGCCCTCGCCGTTCTTCTGGGAGGGCGGGAGCCCACGGCGGCCAGCCGCAGGCACGCACAGGAGCTGCTAGACAACTCGACGACTCGACAAGGAAGATCCTGATGACACGGCATCGGCCCCCCCGCTACTCGTCCCCCCGCGGGAGGGACGAGTGATACGCACGCGCTTCGCCCCTTCGCCTACCGGCTTCCTGCACATCGGAGGCGCGAGGACGACCCTGTACAACTGGCTCTTTGCCAGGCGTCACCGAGGGACCTTCGTCCTGCGCGTCGAGGACACCGACGAGGCGCGCTCGACCGAGGATTCGGTCACGGCCATCCTGGACTCAATCCGGTGGCTGGGGCTGGATTGGGACGAGGGGCCGCTTCCCATGGTCAGTGGAGGCGGCACGCCCTCGCCAGAAACGCCGGGCTCGGGCAGCCCGGTGGACCTGGGGCGCGACCGGGGGCCCTATGGGCCGTACTATCAGATGAAGCGGATCGAGCTTTATCAGAAACACGTCCGCCAGCTGGCGCTGGCGGGACTCGTCTACCCCTGCTACTGCGCGAAGGAGGAGCTCGACGCCATGCGCAAGGCCGCGGTGGCTCAGAAGCGGCCCGCCATCTACGACGGCCGCTGCCGGAAGCTCACCGACCGCCAGAAGGCCGAGCATGAGGCCTCCGGCCGCAAGCCGTCCTGGCGGTTCAGCATGCCGAAGGAAGGCGAGACCGCGGTGGACGACTTGATCCGCGGCCGGGTCTCCTTCGACAACAGGCTCCTGCAGGACTTGGTCGTCCAGAAGGCGGCGGGAGGCCCGACCTACAACTTCGCCTGCGTCGTGGACGACCACCACATGGCCATCACGCACGTCATCCGCGGCGACGAGCACCTGTCGAACACGCCCTCCCAGCTCCAGCTCTACGCCGCCCTGGGCTGGGAGGCTCCTAAGTTCGCGCACCTGTCCATGATCCTCGGGCCGGACGGGTCGAAGCTCTCCAAGCGCCACGGCGCGGCCTCGGTGCTCGAGTACAAGGCCGCCGGATTCCTCCCGGCCGCCATGAGGAACTATCTCGGCCTGCTGGGCTGGTCCACGACCGATTCCCGGCAGCTCTTCTTCGGCGACGAGCTGGTCGAGGCCTTCGACCTCGCGGGCTGCCAGAAGAACCCCGCGGTCTTCGACCAGGCCAAGCTGACGTGGATGAACGGCGAGCACCTGCGCAAGCTCGGGCACGACGAATTGATGCGGCACGCCGAGCCGTTCTTGGAGGCCGCCGGGCTCGTGGGTCCGCTCGACCCGCCCCTGGACAAGACGGTCGCTCTCGAGGGGGAGAAATGCAGGCTGCTCGCGGACATCCCCGGCCGGGTGGACTTCTTCTACAAGGACGTGGAGTTCACCGAGAAGGCCATGGCCGGCGTGCTCAAGAGGCCCGGCGTCAAGGAGATGCTCCTGGACGTGGCGGGCCTGCTCGAGGCCGCCCAACCCTTCGCCGAGAAGGCCTTGGAAGAGAAGATCCGCGGCTACTGCGAGGCGAGGGCCTTGAAGACTTCCCAGGTCTTCCATCCCCTGCGCGCGGCCTTGAGCGGCAGGACCGAGGGCCCGACCTTGTTCGGGATGATCGAAGCGCTCGGAAGGGGGAAATCCGTCGGGCGGCTCAGGGCCGCGGCGGCATTGCTTTGATTTCGGAAATAATCTATCATGGCCCGATTATGAAGAAGAAAGCCAAGCGGACCGCGCCGAAGAAGGGGAAGAAAGGGTCCAAGGACGCGGTGGTGAAGTCCGTTTTCTCCAAGGCTCAACTCGCGGCCGTGCGCAAGAAGCTCATCGAGCTGCGCGACGATCTGGTGAACACCGTGCACAAGCAGGCGGTCACCGAGGCGGAGGAGACCGGCGACGCCGCGGACCAGGCCAGCCAATCCCTGGAAAGGGAGATCCTCTTCAACCTTTCCGACAACGAGCGCCTGACGCTCGACCAGGTCGAGGCCGCTCTGAGGAAGATCGAGAAAGGCTTCTACGGCATCTGCGAGTTCTGCCGCAAGCCCATCGCCATGGCGCGCCTGAGCGCCCTGCCCTTCGCGCGCTACTGCATCGGCTGTCAGAGCTCTGCGGAGCGGCCGCAGGAGACCGCGGAGCCCGCCGAGTTCAAGGTCGTCGAGGAATAGCCTCTATTTTTTGGTTCGGATGACGGCCCGCAAGGTCTGCAGAACGAAATCAGCGCTCTGCGCGGCCAAGGCGGCTTCCTGCTGGCTGAATGCCTTCTCCATGTAGAAAGCCAGGCCCCTCATCTCCGCGAGCCACGCGGAAGCCTGTTTGAGACGTTCCAGCGCCTCGGGCGGGATACCTAACTCCTTTCGGACCGCCAGATCCGCGAACAAGGGCGCCACGTCGTGCTTCTTTGGATAGTCCGTCCCGAGCAGGCGAAGAGACGCCTTGAGCGCAAGCTCCACGACCTCCTGGGACCGCCGAACGCACATGTTCCAATCCCGGTCCTGGAGCGCCCCGGCCAGGTCCCTCGAACGTATCCGCTGGGCCTCGCTCCAAAGAGCCTCGGCGGACTGGCCGTTGGTCATAGCTCGAAGGACTCCCCCGGCCGGAGATCGGGCTTGACGTTCCAGTACCAGCTTCCGTCCGGGAGGCGGATTTTTTCCGAACCGAGATCCCGCATCCGGCCGCGCAAGCGCTCCAGCCGGTCGCGGAAGAACCCGCCCTCGTCCTTGAGGAGCACCGCGTCGTCCACCATGTCGAGGAAGAGCCACCGCCCCTCGCCGGCCTCCAGCCGTGTCAAGGCTAGGCAGCTGAGCGTCGGCCATGTTTCCCGGCTCTTCAACGCGAGGAATTCCCCTGAGGACTGGAGCTTGACGATCACCCCGGCCGCCCGATAAGCGGGGTTCTCGGTTTCGTCGCCCACCACGGCCAGCAGGTCTATGTCGCTCTCCGGGCCGGCCATCCCCCGCGCGACCGACCCGTAGAGGACCAGGGAAATCAGCCGGCCCTTGAATTCCTCCTCCAGGAGCCGCTGAAACTTCCTGACGAGCGGTTCGTAGAATTTGAAGGAAGCGCCGGCCGTGAAGCTTGGCATTCCGGATTCAGGTTTGCGGCCCCCGCACCTTGGCCTGCTCCATGGCGATCTGGTTGACATGGGATAGGGCCTTGGCGCCTGATGCGCCTTCGATGGCCTTGACCGCGATGTCCTGGACCTGCTTCTTGGCCTCTTCAAGCCGAGCCCCGAGGCTCTCGATCTGGCTGAATTGCCTCGCCACGGTCTCCTCGAGCGACTTGATTTGCAGTTCGGAGAGGCGCCTCTGCGCCTCCGCGTCTTTCTGGAGGATCACAAGCTCCTGCTGATGCTGGGACTTGAGCGCCTTGAGCGCCTCGGCCACTGATTCCTCCGCCTCTCGCTTGAGCCGTTCTGGAAAATCGGCGACTTCCTTCTTGAGGCCGTTGA
This sequence comes from Elusimicrobiota bacterium, assembly GCA_016209035.1. GTDB lineage: Bacteria > Elusimicrobiota > Elusimicrobia > UBA1565 > UBA9628 > JACQWX01. The sequence goes on from JACQWX010000039.1 coordinate 20,649, forward strand.
ACTCCTCCTCCCTGGCCTTGAGCGCCGCCTCCCGCGCCTGCCAGCTCTTTTCCAACAGTTCCTGCTTCTCCTTGTTCTTGCGCTCCTGGGTCCGCACGGATTCCTCGTAGGCGTCGGCCTCCTTCTTGCGCTCCGAGTTCTTCTCGTATTCGTACTCCTCCTTCTCCCGCAGGCGCTGCCTCTTGAGGTTCTCGTCGAATTCGCGCTGCTCCTGGCTGCGGCGCTCGGCCTCGCTGTCCCATTGGCTCCGAGCCGAGGCGATCTCGGCTTCAAGGGCCGCCTTCTTCTGCCCATATTCCTCGATGAGCTGGTCCAGGGACGCGGCGCAGACGTCGATCTTGTGGAGCCCCTCGAGCTCCTTCTTCTCCAGAGCGACGGCTTCGCGCAAGGAAGCCAGGAGCTCGTGCTCGGTCGTCAGCTTCAAGGACAGGTGCGAGAGCGTCTTGGAGACCTCGATGCCCAGGGCCGAAATGCTCTGGACCAGGCCCTCGGAGGTGATCTCCTTGAGAGCCTGTCGCACTTCCTCCTCTCTTTGCCGGGAGAGCTCCTCCGTCTTGGGGCTGGACTCGATCTTCTCGGCTTCCCGCGACTCCTTGATGGCCTCGAACTCCTCTTGGACTTCGGCCTTCGTTTTCCTGGAACGCCCCGAATGGGTCTTGGTCGCCATGGCTTGCCTCTCTATTGAAATGTGAACCAGCATCCCAATCATAGAACATTTAGGATGGCGGTCGCCTCAGTCTTGACGATCACCCCGGCCGCCCTCAATGGCGGGCCAAGAACGCGGCCGGCGAACGGATGGGGATCCCCCGAAAGACCTCGATGCCCAACAGGTGGCGGTCGCCTGAGACCAGCACGTCGGCGCCGGCCTCAACGGCCACGTCGAGGAATTCGTTGTCCTGAGGGTCTTCGGGAACGGCGTTGAAATGGCGGGATGGTATGACGACCAACGACCGCGCCTCCAGTTCCGCCAGGAGCGCCGAAACTCCGTCCGGGGGCAGCCCAAACCGCCTGCGCCGCAAAACTCGGCCGTACTCTTCGATGATCGCCGGGGAGGCGGCCAGGGTCCAGGCCCCATCGCGGAATTGCCGGATGATCTGCGCCGGGCCGCTGCCCGGGACCAGCAGCCCCGAGACCAGAACGTTGGTGTCGAGAACGACAAGCATCACCTCTCACCGCGCCTTGCCGCGCGGACCTCGGCCGCGACCGCTCTCTCGGTCACGCGCCGACGCCGGCCTTGCCGCTGGAACGACGACCAGAGGCGGTCAAAGCGCCGAGTCCAGCCGCTCTTCTCCTCCATCCATTCCTGCAGGATGTCGCGGCGCACCCTCCATTGATTGCCGACCTTGAACCCGGGAAGGCGTCTCTTCACCAACTCCCGGTAGACCGTGATCACGGAGAGCCGAAGCAGGGCCGCCACCTCTTCCACCGTCAGGGTCATAGGTTCCATGATGTTCTCTCCGATGGCGACATCAATAGTATACTCTGCTAATCAGCGATTAGCAAGGCCATCATCCAGGATGCAATCGCGGTCCCCGGCGGGACGGTCCCTGACGAGGCCGGCCATGGGCCGCAGGCACTTAGCCGAGCGGGCTCAGATCAACGCCAGGAAAAGGGCTGCGGGAACCACCGCCACGTTGTAGGTCGAGTCCCAGTAGTTGTCGCTTTTGGAGACGAGGATGCCCCCGCCGATGTCCGCGAGCGCGGCCTTCGACTCCTGCGGAAGATGCGTGCCGTATTTTACCTCCACGGCGGCCGCCAGCCGGCTCTCCTTGAAGCCCATGAAATCGACTTCTCCGGCGTTCCTCCAGTAGTGGAGAAAGGGCCCATAGATCCTCTTCAGGTGGCTGCCGACCACGGACTCCACCAAGCCCCCTGTCGCGGCCGGGTCGCGCAGGAACTCCAGGCTGGCATCCCAGGGCTTGGAATATCCCAGTGCCCATGACCGGAAGGAATGGAAGCAGAAGGGGTCCTTGATGCAGATCTTCTTCGATCCGCGGAAGGCGGGCCTGGGATTGCCGAGGGAATGGGACTTGAAGACGATGTCCCAAAAATAAGCCAATTCCAGGTCCTCGGAGTATTCCCTGACCGTGTCGTGCTTGCCTATGTCGGTCTCCCGGGAGACGTCCCGCCAGTCCAGCGGGTTCGGGTGGACCCTGAGCCAATGGGAGAAGAGCTCGCGGAAGTAGGACTCGCGGTGCCCCAGCCTGCGCACGACGCCCAGGAAGGCCGCTTGGTAGACTTCGTAGACGTGGGCCGGGACCATGCCGTCCCTCTTGTGGGCCCCGACGGGCCGAGGGTAGCCTCCGGTCAGGAGGTAGATCGAGAAGGCCCGCTCCAACTCCGGCGCTGATTTCACGGCCGCCGCCGCGTCGCAGACGGACCGCAGGTCCCGCAGGTCCGCCCACCGCGGCAAGCCGCCGAAGACATCCCCGTGAAGGACCTGGACGTGCTCTCGAAACGACATCGGAAGCAGGACTTTGTCGAGCCCGCTGCTCGCGCCCCTGCGGCCCGGCATGGACTCCACGCCTCTCTTGATGTCCGCGGCGTGCGAGCCGGTGGCGACTATCGTTACGCCGCGCAGACGTCCCGTGTCCGCAAGGACCTTGACGGCCGTGGCCCAGCCACGCACCGAGGTCACCTCGTCCACGAAGATGAGTGTCCTTCCTCTGGGCCGGACCCCGGCCGACTGATCCAAAAAAGCATCGAGAACTCGCTGCAGGCGGCCATGCCTGTCGATCCCGGCGGCCTCGCAATCCAGATAGAACATGCGTCCCGGCACGGCTCCTTCCTTGAGAGCCCGGCGGATGAGCAGCTTGACGAGCGTCGTCTTGCCCACCTGACGCGGGCCGCGCAGGGTAAAGACCAGATCGCGGTCGAGGACGAATTGCCCCAGTAGATCGGGTTTCCAGGGAGCCGGGGAAGCCTTCCATTCGGAAAGATGGGGGTCGGAGGATTCCCAACCCGCGCCGTGCCGCCAGGGATTCTGCCGCGAGAGGGGATCGAGGATTTTATTGGCCATTTATGAAATTGGCCAGTCCATTGGCCAAAACTATTATATCACACCCTGGGGCCCGCTGTCCGGCTCAAGCCTGAAGTCAGCTATCCGCCCTTCTGGGGCTTCAGGCGCCGGGCCACGGCCCGGGCCACATCCAGGATGCAATCGCGGTCCCTGGTGGGACGGTCCCTGACGAGGCCGGCCAGGGGCCGCAGGAACTCCTCCAGGGGGTCCTCGCATGCGGGAAGGCCGCCGCCTTCCGGAAAAAGCTCGCGGACCTGGACCTTGAGGCCGGCGGCGATCTTCCCGACGTTGTCGAGCGAGGGGTTCCTTTGGCCGCGTTCGATGTCGCCCAGGTAGTTGGGGTGGACGCCGCAGCGGAAGGCCAACTCCTCGATGGTCAAGCCCGCCTTCCTGCGCAATCGCCTCACCGCTGCCCCAAGTGCGGCCCTCAGGTTCGACGCCATCGTGTCGGTTCCTCTCATAATCAAGGAAGGTATTCCATATCCCCCGGTCAGACAACAGCCAATAGCTGAGATCAGCTTCCCGGATGGGTCCATGTTGCGGCTGATGCCCCATAGCCAGTTCTCGCTCGACCAGGCGAGTCCGAAACTTTCTCTCTTCACCTTGACGTTGGGGAAGCTGACGGCGGTGCTGAGGGGCCTGTTCAGCAGCAACGTCAGGATACGAACGACGACGGCGGTCATCGCAGTGCGCGGCACCGCCTTCGAGGTATCGGCAGGAGAGCGCAGCACCGAGGTCGCGCTGGCCGACGGGACCCTCGAGGTCGAAGACGGCCGCGGCCGCCGCGCCGTGCTCTCCAGCGAAGAGACCCTGAGGATCGGCCCCGGGGGGATGGGTACCCCGAAGCTGCTCTCGCTCTCGGACCGCCGCAGCCAGGCGGCGGCCAGGCCGGCTGCCGTGCTCCGGGAAACAGCCCGGGACCTTGCCCGGTCCGTGATCGAGGAGACCCGCAACCGGGAGCTCAAGGCCAACGAGGCGCAGTTCGGCAAGGACGCCATCGATGCCTTCGGCCGGCGGGTCCGGGTCGAGGAGTACCTCTTGAGGCCGGCCGCCAACGAGTTCAAGCTGGTCTTCCTGAACCGCCGCGAGGGGCGTTTCGACTGGGGGCATCTGATCGAGCGGTTCAACGGCGCCATCCCCGACGATCTCGCCCAGGTCCCGGCCATCGTCGCCGGCACCTACCTCTCCAGGACGCAGCCCGCCAATTGGCTCAAGTACCTGGAGGTCTACCTGACCAACGCCACGGACTCGCTGCGGGAGACGGTCTCGCTCGGAGACCCGGTGCTCATCAACATGAGCGGCTACGGCGCGGGCGTGGGGAGTAGGTGGTACCCCGTCACGAGCGAGTTCGTCCAGACCCTTTACGGCCCGGGCGTGCCGGGCGGTTCGCGAGTGCAGTTCAGGCAGACCCAGGACTGGAACCTCACGGCCGCGGGCCGGTTCACCTGGAAGCAGGAGGTCAGGCGCGACACGGGCGCTTTGGACGTGCTGACGCACGCAGACCTCGACCCGACCATCGCCGCGGACGTGACCCAGGGCTGGACGACGATCCTGCCGGACGACAAATGGGGCGACCCGACCATCGACCCAGGGGACCCGGCGATCTCCTTCCCCAGCGGGTCCGGCAAGGCCGATCTTGCGTCGCGCACCGACTACCGCGACGGGTCCTGGGTCTCCGTGGAGAAGATACTGGTCTCCAACGACGGCAAGGTCCTGGATTTCAAGGACGTGACCTCGGCCGCCTTTGACAAGGAAGGCGGCTATAACCTCGAGATCGTCGCCAAGTCGGGCTTCTTCCAGGGCCGCGACATCGACGTGCTCATCGCGCCCGAGATACTGGCGCAGAAGAGGTCCGGGGCCGCGACGGCCGACGCGCTCAAGCCCTGAAACTGTCACTTCCCTCTTGAGGTCGGCAAGCTCGGCCTTCGTTCTCTTCGATGTCAAGGCCGTCAAGCGCGCCGGCAGCACGCACTGGTAGGCCGCCAGTCCCCTGGCGGAGGACCAGGCATCCTGCTATACTTGGGTCGAAGGAAGCCGCGCCGATATCATGCCCGAGCCTGTCTTTCAGGTCGAGGACTACGAAGGGGTTCCAGTGGCGCTGGAGAGAGCCGTATGGGAAGACAAAATTCTGCACCCGGTCCTGGGACATCCCGAGGTCAGGGAGTATCTCCAGGAGATTCGCCTTACGATCCAGTCGCCGGAGGCCGTCTATCCGAGCCGGCGGGACCCTCGCTCGCGACTTTTCTACCGTTCGGACCTCACCCGAGGAGAGTTCAAGGACTACTGGCTGGTCGTAGTGGTCAAATACGTTCGGGAGCCGTCAGGGTCCAAAGGCTACGTAAGCACGGCCTTTATCAGCCGGAGCCTCAAGAAGCGGAGTGAAAAATTATGGCCAAGATCAACAAACTGACGCTCGGGTACGATCCCAAGAGCGACATCCTGGAAGTTACCATCGGGCCCAAGGCCCACAAGGCCGTTTCGGTGGAAAAGGAGGACGAGGTTTTCCTGCGCATTCACCCCGGCACCGGCGAGCTCGTGGGAATGACGATCCTGGGTTTTCGGCATTACCTTGCCGACAAGCTCTCCCGGAAGGGCAAACCCGTGGAATTTTCCGTAGCTCGATAAAAGGCCCGCCGGAGCCTATCGAGCGTCCGCTGTCCACCTCCACTGTCGGCTGGATCACGCCCTCTTGGTCTTCCGGCCGGGGGAATGGAACCTCTCATGGGCATAATGAAAATTTAACATCGAACTTCTACAATAGTACCGATCTTGCAGCCGGTTGCCGGATCCCATCATGAAATACTGGATTTTCAAGGATTCCAGGCTCGTGGGCCCTCTGGGCCCGGACGAGATGGCCCAGGTCGGGGGACTGCGGCCTGAGACCCTGGTCAGCGCGGGCGAGGCGCCCGGAGAGAGAGAGGGCGACTGGAGATGCGCCGAGGAGATCCCCGAGCTGGCCGGCTCTTGCCTGCGCGACATGCCGAGCGCCTTCACCGACGAGCCGGAGACGCTGTCCTACGATTTCTTTCTGGAGTTGGCGGGATCCGGCGGGGGAACCGAGGAGGCCCCTGACCAGGGGCTGCCCTTCTACGAGCTCCTTGAGCATTTCCCCATCGCCGAATCGCCGCCGGGGATCATGGGGGAGCTCGCCCAACAGGTCGAACTCACCCAGGCGCAGTCGAAGGCGGCTGAGTTGAGGACACAGGTGGATTCGCTGGCCGCCCGCGTCAGGGACCTGGAGGCTCAGAAGATCGAGCTTCTGAAACAGCTTTCCAGCCGGCCGACCCAGCCGGTGGTCCCGGTCGTGCCGATCCTCGAGGCCCTTCCGACGATCGCGCCGCCGTCCCCCGTCCCTCCCGCCGTTCCCTTGCCGTCGGCTCCGCTCGTCCCGGTCCTTCCTCCGGCGCCGGCTCCTGATGCCGCCCCGCCCCAAGGACTCTCGCTCGCGGCCGAGTTCGAGGCGTCGGGCGCGATCTCCGGTCCCGGGGTCCTGGACATGCCGGTCGCTCCGGTCGAACCGCCCGAGCCGGCGGCGCCTCAGCCGTCGGCGCAGGCTCCTTGCGTCCCCGCTCCGGTCCGGGAGCCTGCGGCGGCACAGCCTCCCCAGGCTCCGGCCTTCCACGTGCCCAGCGCGCCGACGGCGGGGCTCAAGTTCAGGCCGGGCAAGACCTTCAAGAAGAGCCGGAAGGGAGCCCTGCCCCCGAAAGAGGCGCCTGTCCCCCAGAAAGCCGCCGAGGCCGCGCCTCCAGCCAAGCCTCTCCCTTCCGTCGAAGAGCAGGCTCCCGGCGGCCTCCCGGCGTTGCCGAACCTGGGACCGGCTCCGGCTCCCCAACCCGAACCTCTTATGGAGGCGGCTCCCGGACCGGCCGCTGCCGGCGATGGTCCGGCGCAGCCGGTCTTGGCGGAAGCGCCTCAATACCCCGAGAAGCCGTTCAGTTTCCCCGTGGCCCCGAGCGGGCCCCCGCCGGGCAGCGTCTCGCTGGCGGCGCCGGGGGCCGATTCGGAGCCCGCGTCGGAGCCTGCGGCGTTCTCGACGCCTGCCCCCTTCAGCTTCCCAGCGGCGCCGAGCGGACCGTCCGCGCCTGGGGTCCCCAGCGGTCCTTCGGACCTTGCCATGGAGCCGCCCCCCGTCCCTATGCCGGCGCCGGGGCCTTTGGACGGCCTCCCCCAGCCGCCGCTCACTCTCGTGCGAGGCGCGGGCCCGGAAACCTCATCGCCGTTCGGCCCGACCATCCCGATCCCTGACTCGGGGTTGTCGGCGGCCAAGCCCCCGATGGAACTGCCTCATCCTCCCGTATTCCCGCCCACCCCGGCGCCCTCCGGGCCGCCTCCAGCGGCGTCTGGGGGCCCGCCGATGCCGTGGGGCGTTTCCGCGGCGCCTCCCCCCGCGACCCTGACCTATGCTCCGACGGCATCCTCGCTGCCCGTGGCGCCTGGTCCACGGCCGGTGCCCACGCCGATGCCGACCCCGCTCGAGCCGGAGGCGGTCACGGGAGGCCGGGAACTCCTCTCCCGATTGGCCAAGGCCCCTCAGTCGCCGACGCCCGCGCCCAAGCCGAAGCCCCGGCGCCCGACCTGGATCTGGGTAGTCGCCTGCATCGCGGTCCTCGCCGTGGTGGTCGGCATCTGGGTCGTCTTCTTCCATGACCCCAAGGACCTCAAGGTGATGTTCAAAGCCGGGAAGGGCGACGTGCCCATGGAGCCGGAAGCGGAGGAGGGCGAGGGGCCCGGCGCGGAGGTCCCCGAGCCGGAGGCGCCCAAGGGAGGGACGGGGCCTTCCGCGGCCGGCCCGGGCGCGGGGGGAGCTCCGACGGCGGTCTTGCCGCAGCCCGGGGGACCGGAACCGATGGCCGATCCGGGACAGGCTGCGATCGAGTTCACGAAGTCCTATCCTCTCGACGGCGAACGTGGGACCATCCTCCAGTGGATGAAGTACTCCTTCCCGTCGAGTGCCGGCGACGGGAGCAAGGCGGAGTGGACCGCGGGCGCCATGGACTCCAGCACCTACTTCGTGCAGTACAAATTCACGCCCGGACCGGGCAACGCCGCTCTCAAAGACCCCGTGCAGTATCTCTTCGAAGCGAACTTGGGCTCCAAGACCGTCACGGGGAAGAACCCCGGCGCGAAGGAGCTCCTGGCCGGCAAGGCGGGCGCCGCCCGAAAGCCGGGGCCTGTTCAACGCAAGAAAGCCGCGGTCCCCAAGAAGAAGCCCCGCCCGGCTCCCAAGCCGGCGGACACGAGCGAACGTCCGGCGTCCCTGCCGTTGCCTGCGGACGAAGACCTTCTGCCTCCCTCCGATGAGGGGGCGGCCCCTCCCTCCGACATGGTAGAATAATGGTGCCTGACTTCAAGTTGTTGCGTTATCGAGATGCCATGCCCTTCGGGGCCGATAACGCAACAACTTGAAGTCAGGCACCAGCGTATCTGCCATGAAGGAATCCACCGATTCGGGCGCCATCTCCAAACGCCTCGGCGAGCTCTTGGTCTCGGAGGGCCTCATCAACTACGGGCAGCTCAACGACTGCCTGGTCGATGCTAAGCAGTCCGGCCAGGCCCTGAAGGCCGTCCTCGTGCGCAAGGGGCTGGTGGAGGAGGGCAAGCTCGTCGAGTTCATCGCCAAGCAGTGCGGGTTCAAGTTCGTGCGGCTCCAGGCGCCCATCAAGGGCGAGATCCTTGCCCGGGTGCCGGAGAAGGTGATCCGCCAGAAGAAGGTGATCCCGGTCTCTTTCACCGAAGATTCCCTGACCGTGGCAATCTCGGATCCCCTCAACATCCTGGCGGTCGACGAGATCAAGATCACCACCGGCGTCAAGGTGAACATCGTCATCGCCTCCGAGTCCGACATCGACGCCGCCATCGAGAAGTCCTTCGGGTCCGAGGACTCGGCCAAGAAGGCCTTGGAGGACCTCAAGGGCAAGACCGGGGAGATCGGGGAGGTGGTCGTCCAGGAGGCCAAGGCCGTGGGGCGGGAGGACGTGGACGAGGACGGCGTCACCTCCATCTCCAAGGAGGACGAGGTCCCGGTCATCCAGATCGTCAACCTCATCCTCTCCCGGGCGGTCAAGGCCAAGGCCTCGGACATCCACATCGAGCCCTACCCCAAGCTCCTGCGGGTGCGCTACCGGCTCGACGGCGTCCTTCACGAGCAGCCCGCTCCGCCGAAGAAGTTCCTCAACGGCATCGTATCCCGCATCAAGATCATGGCTTCGCTCGACATCGCGGAGAGGCGCCGGCCCCAGGACGGCCGCATCAAGGTGCGGATCGACGACAAGGAGATCGACCTGCGCGTTTCCATCTGCCCGTGCGCCCCGGGCGAGAAGGTGGTCATGCGCATCATGGACTCCTCGGCCATGATGCTCGACCTCGAGAAGCTCGGGCTCGACCAGGAGAACTACGCCATCTACGCCCGCCACATCCACGACCCGCACGGCATCGTCCTTGTGACCGGCCCGACGGGCTCCGGGAAGTCCACGACCCTCTACTCGACGCTGCACGTCTTGAACATGCCGGACATCAACATTATGACCGTGGAGGACCCGGTCGAGTACCTCATGAAGGGCGTCAATCAGGTCCACTGCAACGCCGAGATCGGGCTGACCTTCGCGGCGGCCCTGCGCACCTTCCTGCGTCAGGACCCGGACATCGTCATGGTGGGCGAGATTCGGGACCAGGAAACGGTCAACATCGCCATCAATGCGGCCCTGACCGGGCATCTGGTCTTCGCCACCCTGCACACCAACGACGCCCCGGGGGCCATCACCCGCATCCTGATGATGGAAGTGGATCCCATCCTCATCGCCTCGGCGCTCACCATGGTGGTGGCCCAGCGGATGGTTCGCAGGATCTGCCCGCAGTGCAAGGAGGCCTACGAGGTGGACACCCAGTGGCTCTCGAGCCTGGGCATCTCGCGAAAGCGGCTGCCGGACGCCTCCAAGACCACCCTCCACCGCGGCAAGGGCTGCGAGAACTGCGTCGGCTCTGGATACAGGGGCCGGATCGGCGTCTACGAAGTGCTCGAGGTGACGGACGGCATACGGGAGATGATCTGCCAGCGAGCCGCGGCCCTGCGCATCAAGGAAGCCGCGGTCAAGAACGGGATGGTCACCCTGCAGGAATCGGCCCTGCGCAAGCTCATGGACGGCGTGACCACGGCGGAAGAGGTCATCCGGGTCGTGGGCGGGGCCCATTGACAAGACCGGGTTTGACGGCTATTCTTATATTTACATGATTTCGATGTCGGAGCTCTTCCTGTTGATGCACGAGAGGGGCGCGTCCGACCTCCATTTGACCTGCGCGGCGCCGCCCACCCTGCGCATCGACGGCGAGCTGGTGCCCACCCCGTTCGACAAGCTGACCCCGGAGGTCTGCCAGGCCCTCGTCTATTCGCTGCTCACCGACGCCCAGAGGCAGCGCTTCGAGGCCACCAACGAGCTCGACCTCGCCTTCGGCCTCAAGGGCATCGGCCGCCTCAGGATGAACATCTACCGGCAGAAGGGGGCCGTCGGCGCCGCCATCCGCGCCATCCCCAACACCTTCAAGACCTTCGAGGAGCTCGGCATCCCCAACGTCGTCTACGACCTCCTGAAGGTGCCAAAGGGGCTGATTCTGGTCACGGGCCCGACGGGCTCGGGCAAGTCCACCACGCTGGCCAGCATGATCGACCACGTCAACGAGACCAGGAACGGCCACATCGTGACGGTCGAGGACCCCATCGAGTACGTGCACCTCCATAAGAAGTGCATCGTCAACCAGAGGGAGGTCGGGGCCGACACGGAGTCCTTCGCCGCGGCGCTCAAGTTCGTCCTGCGCCAGGACCCGGACGTCATCCTCATCGGGGAGCTCCGGGACCTCGAGACCATCGGCGCGGCGCTGACCATCGCCGAGACCGGGCACCTGGTGCTGGCGACCCTGCACACCAACGACTGCGCCCAGACCATCAACCGCATCATCGACGTCTTCCCTCAGCACCAGATCGAGCAGGTCCGCGTCCAGCTCTCCTTCGTCCTGCAGGCCGTGCTGGCCCAGCAGCTGCTGGTCCACGCCTCGGGCCAGGGCCGGGTCATGGCGGCCGAGATACTGATCGCGACGCCGGCCCTGCGCAACGTCATCAGAGAGCAGAAGGTGGAGCAGGTCCCGCTGGCCATCCAGACGGGCGGGAAGCTCGGGATGCAGACCATGAACCAGTCCCTGGCGGACCTCTACCGGCAGAAGCGCATCACCTACCAGGAGGCCATGCAGCACTCCCTGGACCCGGAGGACTTGAAGCGCCTGCTGCAGCGCTCGCTGGCGCAAGCCGGCGGTTGACG
>JACQWX010000040.1 GCA_016209035.1 Elusimicrobiota bacterium
CCCGGGATGTCCCTGCTCGCGTCGGCGCTGTTCGCGCCGAACATGTTCTTGTTGGCGTCATCGAGCGCCTTCTTTGCGGCGTCATCGGAGGCCTTCTTGGCGGCCGCCTGCTTTCGCTTCTCCTCCTCCGCCTTGGCCTTCGCATCCGCCGCTTTCTGCTCCCTCTCCTGCTGCTTCTTCTTGGCCCGATCGAGTATCTCCTTGCACTCTGGTATCTGGTCGCAGATATCAATGTTCCACTTGATATAGCCGTCGTTGGGTTGCGTCTTGCCCACGAAGCACCAGCTGGAGTCGCAGCCGTGAAGTTCGCCGGGCTGGAAATCCCCGTCAGCGAAGGTTCCACCGCTGGCCCCGATGGCTTGGTCGAGGCCGCCGCCGATGGCGGCCGCCGGGTCCTCCGCCGCGCCGGCGTCCTCATCCGGGGCGTCGGCGGGTTTCGGGGCGCGGGTGTCTCCTTCCTGCAAGGGCCCCATGAAGTTCCACGGGACTTCTGCGGCGAACGCCGTGCCGCCCGCGATTGCCGCCGCCATCGTCAACATCAGGAGGTGTTTCATGGCTCCCTCATATGGCTCGTCATCCCCAGTATAACAGGGGCAATGGGTTTCGCCATAGGTCTAAAGACCCATTCGTCAATGGGCCTTGAGTCCTAGCTGTCAATGGGCCGGATGGCCCTGGACCGCGCGCCAGAGCCTCCGGACGGAGCGCATCGGCAGGCCGATCACGTTGTCGCGGTCTCCCCGCACCCGCTCGATGAACGGGTCGAGGCGGTCCTGGACCGCGTAGCCGCCGGCCTTGTCCATGTGCCTGCCCGCGAGTCGGCGCATGGCGGCCTCGGAGAGTCGGCGCGCTTTGACGAGGCTCACGGCGCACTCCGTGAAGGCGAGGCGCCCCCCCTCCAGCGCCATGGCGACGCCGGTGTAGACGCGGTGCCAGGCGCCGCTGAGGGCCGCCAGCATGAGTCGCGACTCGCCCCGGGTCCTGGGCTTGACGATGACGCGGCGCCGGCAGTAGACGACGGTGTCTGCGCCCAGGACGGCGGCCCGCGGATGGCGCTCGGCCACTTGCGTGGCCTTGCGCAGGGCGAGTTCGACCACCAGCCGCCGGGGGTCGCGCAGCCGGGACCTTTCGGAGGCCCGGCTCGGGATGACGCGGAACGGCACGCCCAGCCTTCGTAGCAGCCTGCGCCGCTGAGGCGACCCGGAAGCCAGGATGAGCGGAGGCCGCCGGGGGCGCCTGTCCTTCGGACAGGTCATCTCAGCGCAGGGAGAAGATGGTGTTGGCCCCCAGCCAGTCCAGGTAGGACCTGTCTCCCTCGACGATGGGCAGGGTGATGATCTCCGGGGTGCTGTAGGAATGCTTCTCCTTGATGAAGCGCATCAGGCTCGGCAGGCTTCGGGAGCGGGTCTTGATGACCAGCATGCACTCCGGGGTCTCCTCCAGCTTGTTCTCCCAATGGTAGAAGGAGATGGCCTGGGGCACCACGGTGACGCAGCCGGCGAGCTTGGCCTCGACCAGACTCCTGGCCAGCTTCTTGGCCTGCTCGGCCTCCGGGCAGGTCGTCAGAACGACGCAGAAAAAGGTCTTGTCCACGGTCCCAATCCTATCAAAAAAAAGGGTTCAGGTCTTGGGACAGGGCCTGGCGGCCAGCAGTCTCTTGATCCCCGAGGCGCAGACGGGCCGCACGATCCCACCCTCCGTCACGATCGCCGTGACGAGCCGGGCGGGGGTCACGTCGAAGGCGAAGTGACGGGCCCTGGCCCCGCGGGGGGCGATCGGGATGCCCGAGATCTCGAGGACTTCGGCGGGGCTTCGCTCCTCGATGGGGATGCGGGAGCCGTCCGGCGTTCCCGGGTCGATGGTGGTGGTCGGCGCCACCGCGTAGAACGGGACCCCGTGATGGCGGGCGACGATGGCCAGGCCGTAGGTGCCGATCTTGTTGCAGACGTCGCCGTTGGCCGCGATGCGGTCGGCGCCGACGATGACGGCATCGAAGCGGGAGATCTTCATGAGGTGGGCCGCCATGCTGTCCGTGATGAGGGTGCAGGGGATGCCCTCCTGCATGAGCTCCCAGAGGGTCAGGCGGCTCCCCTGGAGGTAGGGCCGGGTCTCGTCCGCGTAGACATGGGAGATGCGGCCCTGGCGGAAGGCTTCGGCTACGACGCCGAGGGCCGTGCCGATCCCGGAGGTGGCCAGCGCCCCGGCGTTGCAGTGGGTGACGACGCGGGAGCATTTCCTCAGGAGCCGGGCGCCCAGGCCGGCCATGCGCCTGTTGGACTCCAGGTCCCAGCGGTAATACCCCTCGGCCGCGCGGGCCAGGACCGCGGGCAGCCGCGCGGGCTCGACCGTTTCGGCGGCGCTGCGCATCGCGCCCACCGCGTGGGCGAGGTTCACGGCCGTCGGGCGGCTCTTGACCAGGAGGCGGCCGGCCTCCTCGAGCGCCCGGGCGCTGCGGCGGCGGGCCGCCAGCGCCATGCCGAAGGCCGCCGAGCAGCCGATGAGCGGAGCCCCGCGCAGGACCATGTCCTTGATGGCCCGGGCGACCTCCGAGGCGGTCCGGCAGTCGACATAGACGATGCGGCGCGGCAGGAGCCGCTGGTCGAGCAGCCGCAGGCGGTCCTTCTTCCAGACGATGTGGGGGATGGGTCGGGGCATGGGATTCTCGGGTGGTGCGGGTCAGCCCTCCGAAACGCCGCGCCCGCGCCAACAGTCGCGGCGAACGGCGAGCCGAGACACTGGCGCGGGCGCAGTCGGGCGGGTGGCTCTACGGGATGGACTCCATCACGCGTTTGAGCTGCTCCTCGGTCCGGCCGATGATCTCCACGGTCTTCTCCCGGCCGTTCGCCCCGCGCAGGATGTTCACCTTGCGTGTCGGGACTTCGAAGAACTCCGCCAAGTAATCCTTCAGCACAGCGTTGGTCTCATCGTCGTTGGCAGGCGCCGTCACTTTGACCCGGAGGACGCTGCCGATGCGGCTGACCACCTCGTTGTCAGGAGCGTTCGGGATGACCCGAACCTTCACGATCATGTGTAGCCCTCCCTATGCTGTATCATTCCCAAATGCGGATGCCCCGGCAAGCCGGGACATGCCGACCGAAAACGGACGATCCGATGCGCACGAGGGTCGCCCCCTCCTCCACCGCGATCTCGAAGTCCCGGCTCATCCCCATGGAGAGGACGGCCCCCGGCACTCCGGAGAACGACCCGTCGAAGAGCTCGCGCGCGCGCCGGAAGAAGGGCCGGACCTCCTCGACCGGCTCCAACTCCGGAGCGATCGTCATCAGCCCCCGCGCCGACAGGCGCTGGAAGGTCCGCAACTCCTTCAAAAACGGCCCCAGGTCCTCCGGCGCGATCCCATGCTGGGATTCCTTCCGCGTCACCTTCACCTGGACCAGCACCTCCAGGGTCCGGCCCTCCGCGGCGAGGGTCTCATCCAGCGCGCCCGCCAGCCTCAGGCTGTCCAGGGAGTCCACGGTGTCGAAGATCCGCAGGGCAACCTTCGCCTTGTTGGTCTGCAGGTGGCCCACCATCCGCCACCGGACCTTCCCGGCAAGCTCCCCCAGGGACTCCCTCTTGCGGCCGGCATCCTGGACGCGGCTTTCGCCGATCTCCTGGACCAGCCCGGATGTCAGGAGCTCCCTGGTCTCGTCGAGGCTGGCGTACTTCGTGACCACCGCCAGCCGGACGGACCCCGGGTCCCTCCCGGCACGCCGGGCCGCCGTTCCTATGCGCAAGCTAATTTCGCGCAGGTTGTCAAGGATCAATGAACCCCTATTATAGCAAATGCCGGGGAAAAACGCAAATATAGAAAAGCGACGGGACCTGCCTTGCGGCAGGTCCCGTCTTGACGACCTCTAAGGGAATAGCCCTTAGGTTTAGTACATGTCTCCGCCGTGCCCATGTCCGGGCATCGAGTTTTCCTTCTTCTCCGGGATGTCCGTGACCAGGACTTCGGTGGTCAGGATGGTCCCGGCGAGGGAGACGGCGTTCTGCAGGGCGGTGCGGGTCACCTTGAGGGGGTCCACGACGCCGGCCTTGTAGAGGTCCATGTACTCTCCGGTCTCGGCGTTGAGGCCCATGCCGTCGTTGCCGCCGAGGACCTTCTGGACGACCACGGAGCCCTCGAAGCCCGAGTTCTCGGCGATCTGCCGGATCGGGGACTCGAGAGCGCGCCGCAGGATGCGGCCGCCCGTGGTCTCGTCGTCGTCCTCGCCCTTGAACTTCTCGAGCACCTGGGCCGCCCGGAGCAGGGCCACGCCGCCGCCCGGAATCATGCCTTCCTCGACGCCCGCGCGGGTCGCGTGGGAGGCGTCCTCGACCTTGGACTTCTTGGCCTTCATCTCGGTCTCGGTCGCGGCCCCGACGCTGATGACCGCCACGCCGCCGGAGAGCTTCGCCAGGCGCTCCTGGAGCTTCTCCTTGTCGTAGTCGGAGGTCGTCTCGTCGATCTGCCTGCGTATGGAGTCGGCGCGCTTCTTGATCTCGGACTTGTCGCCGTGGCCGCTGACGAGCGTGGTGTTTTCCTTGTCGATGACCACGCGCTTGGCGTGGCCGAGCTGGTCGAGCACGGCCTTCTCGAGCTTCATGCCGCGCTCCTCGCTGATGACCTCGCCGCCGGTCAGGACCGCGATGTCCTCGAGCATCTCCTTGCGCCGGTCGCCGAAGCCGGGGGCCTTGACCGCCGCGGCCTTGAGGGTCCCGCGGATCTTGTTGACGACCAGCGTCGCCAGCGCCTCGCCGTCCACGTCCTCGGAGATGAGCAGCATGGGCTTGCCCGTCTGGACGACCTTCTCCAGGATGGGCAGGAGGTCGTTCATGGACGAGATCTTCTTGTCCGTGATGAGGATGTGCGGGTCTTCGAGCGTCGTTTCCATGCGCTCGGCGTCAGTGATGAAGTAAGGCGAGATGTAGCCGCGGTCGAACTGCATGCCCTCGACGACCTCGAGCGTCGTGTCGGCGGACTTGCCTTCCTCGACCGTGATCACGCCCTCGTGCCCCACCTTCTCCAGGGCCTCGGCGACCAGGTCGCCGATCTTCCTGTCGTTGGAGGCGATGGTGGCCACCTGGGCCTTCTCCTCGCGGGTCTTCACGGGCTTATAGTTCTTCTTGAGCTCCTTGACCACGATATCGGTGGCCTTGTGCATGCCGCGCTCGATGGACTTGGCGTTGGCGCCCGCGGTCACGTTCTTGAAGCCCTCGAAGATCAGCGCCTGGGTCAGGACGATGGCCGTGGTGGTGCCGTCGCCCGCGATGTCGTTCGTCTTGGAGGCCACTTCCTTAAGAAGCTGGGCGCCCAGGTTCTCGAACGGGTCCTGGAGCTCGATCTCCTTGGCGATGGTGACGCCGTCGTCGATGACGAGCGGGGAGCCGAACTTCTTCTCGAGGATCACGGAGCGGCCCCGGGGGCCGAGCGTCATCCGGACCGACTCGGAGAGCTTGTCGATGCCCTGCTTCATGAACCTGCGTGCTTCTTGTCCGTAGAGTATCTGTTTTGCCATGTCGTTGCCTTCCTCCTACTTGGAATCCGAGAGGATGCCGAGGATGTCGTCCTGATGGATGATCAGGTAGTCCTCGTCATCGATCTTTAGCTCGTTGCCGGAGTATTTGCCGTACAGGATCCGGTCGCCGACCTTCACTTCCATCGGCAGGACCTTGCCTTCCTCCGTCACCTTGCCCTTGCCGACCGCCGCGATCTTGCCCTCTTGGGGCTTCTCCTTGGCGGTCTCGGGGATGATGATGCCCCCGCGCTTGCTCTCCTTGGCCTCCACGGGCTTGACCAGGACGCGGTCGCCCAGGGGCTGGATCTTCACCTTCGTCAGCGTCGCTTCTGCCATCGTTTGCCTCCAGAGTTTTCGGCGGTATCGAGTGCCGGTGCGTCGGACTTAATTGGCACTCTCGAATCGTCAGTGCTAATTATAGCACAGGGGGGTCAAAGTTGTCAATCCCCCCGCTTGACTGCTAATTTAGATGGAAGCGTTCAGAAGGTGCGTATTCCGGCCATGACCGCCGCCCATCCGGCGCCCAGATGCGGTCCGGGTCCGGGACGTCTTCAACGCGGAGTTCGGCTTCCCGCCGGCCGGGGACCGGCCTTCACCTGCCGGCGGCCCTTCATGCGGAGTCTCAAGAGAGGCGGCACCCCGGCGCGGATCAGTTCCCAATAGACCTCCGTCTGCGCATTCTCGGCGCTGGTTTCCAGGGTTTCGGACGGCTTCCCTCCCTGTTTGATTCTCATCTGGAGCCAACCCTCATGAGCAATCAGCAGAGCCTTCTCCAACGGATCGTAGGCCATGGTCTCCAGGGAGAGTCTGATGACACCCTTGCCGCCATCCGTCAGGACTCCGATGGATTTCTCGGCATAGCCGACGAAGACTTTCTCCTGGATTAGGAAATCGACGATCCGTTTCCCTTTGGGGCTCTTACGCAGGAGCTTGAGCGCCATCTCGATGGAGGTCCGCGGGTAATACACCGGGAAAGCGGAGGCTTCCTTGCACAGGCTTGGAAAGAGTTTTCTCGGGCCGCCGTAGTCGGACACGAGAAGCAATACCCGGGCTTCCAACTCGGCGTCCTCATCCCTGCACCAGCCCGGCAACGCGCCGGCGTACCTGGAGAGGGCGGCGATGTTCTTGATGAGTTGCTCACGTTCGGCACTCTTGGGCATGAACTTTATGCGCAGCCACGATTCGAATTGATCGAGGGCTTCCACCGCTTCCGGGCCGAGCACGTCGCCGCAGAAGCCTCCAAGATAGACGGGAATGCCCAGCTGTTTGGACGCGATGATGAAATCCTCCCATGGATCTCCTTCGGACCGATCTTTATTCCTGAGAAATCGAGCCATTCTTTCGTCGGAGAATATCGCGGGCGCTCCCTCGCCTTCCCAGCTTTCGACGAGGCAGAGGATGCTGGTCGGTCTTGCCTGGGCCACGTATATCTCGAGGATGCCGAAGAGCAGGCTCTTCTCGAAGCGATCGAATCGGTCATAGAGGTGATGGAGTCCGGTCTCCTCGACTCCGACCATGATGTTCGCCGGTTTCTTGACGAGGGAACGAGCCGCGAGGAAGGACTGGAGATTCTTGTAGCCCAGCTCCTTCACCGCGCCGATGCTCATGTCGATCTGGTTGCGCAGAAGGAACATGGCTTCGCTGCCGGCCAATTTTCGGCCGGGGTTTTGGATGTCGGCGAACTTCAGCTTCAACGGCGTGGCGGATACGTAGCGGACGCCCGCGGTCTTCTCAAGCTCGGGAACGGCGCCGTACATGTGCACGCCTGCTCCCATGAGCACGATCAACGTGCCGGGCCCGTGCTTGGCGACGTGCCTGGCCACGGCCGCCTTGATATCCTTCCAGCCCGCCTTGTCCCGGATGCTGCTGTGAGCAGGGGTCTTTAGGATCGCGTCGTCATGCTGCCGTTTCACCGTCGGGTCCTTGAGGTCATAGAGCGGAAGGCCGTCGTTCAAGAATCCGCCGTTCTTCAAATTGTCGATCAAAGCCCGGAGATGAGGCATCGGGTCTTCCCCTCCCGCGCCTCGGGAGGGGGCGGGTTCAGCCGGCAGCCTCTGGGCGATCAGCACGAGGAAATCCGTAGTAAGTGGTCTCAGTTCGCGGGCCTTGCGAACGTCTTCCAGGACGAGGTTCGCCATGGCTTTTGCCATGGCCGGGTCCATGGGTTTGCCGGACGTCTTCGGCTTGGAAGGCCTGTAATCAGCGCGGTCGTAAGATGCGAACCACTCCTTGGCCATGTCAATGTCTTTCATGAGGGAGTTCTTGGCTCGGCCATGCGTCTTGGGCGCGGGTTTCGGCGGCTCGGAAGGAGCGCGGCTGCAAGATGCGGCCCACATGGGCGACAGGAGGCAGGCGAAGGCAAGGACACGCCACGGACCGCAACTCCTTCGATTCGGCATGACCAACGCCTATCCCTTGGAGCAGTCCCTCGCTGATGAAGCCCTGCGCATCGCGTCCCACAGTTGGGCCGCGTCGTGGAATCGGGCCGAGGCGTTCGGGCTGAGGCCCTTGGCGAAGAAGCCGTCCAAAGCCGGCGGCGCTCCCGGCAGCATCGAGGAAACGGACGCGAACCGGCACTGGCCGCGCGACTGCCGCCAGTTCTCGCCCTCGAACGGCGGCCTGCCCGTGAGCATGTGATAGGCCGTGGCCGCCAGCGCGTAGGTGTCGCTCTCGCGGCCAACGATGCCGTTCTCCATCTCGACCGGCATGTAGTAGGGCGTGCCAGCGATCGTGTCCGTCACGCCCAGGCGCGTGAGGGACTCCTGGGCCTGCCGGGCGATGCCGAAGTCCATCACCTTGACGCGGCCCTGCGCCGTCACCATGATGTTCGAGGGCTTCACGTCACGGTGGAGGATCTTCCTCTCATGGGCGTGTTCGAGCGCGGCCGCGGCTTGGTTGACGATGTCCAGCGCCTGCGCCAGCGAAATCCGCCCTTCGGGCGAGCCTTCCATCAAGGCCGAGACCGTCTTGCCCTCCACGAGCTCCATCACGAGGCAGGCCTGGCCGTCCTCCTCCACGACGTCGTGGATGACGACGATGTTGGGATGGTCCATGGCAGCGACCAGCCTGGCCTCCTTGAGGAAGCGTTCGCGCTCGACAGGGCTTGACCGAAGCTGCGGGCTCAAGGCCTTGACCGCGACCTTGCGCTTCAAGTCCTCATCGAACGCCTCCCACACTACCCCCATGCCGCCCTGTCCCAGCTCCCGCGTCCTCCGATAACGGCTTTTGATCGGCTTTTCACCGGGAGCGTTCTCGGGAGGAGGACTTCCTCGGGCGGCGCCGGCCGCGTCTCGGCCGGCCGGGACCGCAGCCGGAGCCGGATCGCCGGCCAGTCTGTCGTCTGAGGCGAGGCTGACCTCGCCAACCGCGGGAAAACTCTTCGCTCTTGGCACGAGCAAGACGACGACCGCGATCGCAAGAAGGACGGCAATCAACCCCAGGGCCGCCCCGGCGTAGAGCACCAGCCTCCCGCGATCATCCCTAGCCGGACCAGCGGGGGCCTCAACGGCAGGTTGCGAACCAGGGCCCGGGAAGCCAGGGCCCTGCACGCCTTGAGACGGCGCCGCAGGTCCGGCCTGCTTCCCAGCCTTCTCCTGCGCCTCGGCGATGTCCTCCATCACGTCATCGTGGAGGCGGCTCAACTCCGGGTTGAGCCGGCGCGCCTTGTCCATGTCGGACAGGATATCGGCTTTGGCGCGAAGAATGGCGGCTGCGTCTTTCCCTGCGAGCCTGAGCCTGGCCATGGCGCGAAGCGCGTAGGCCTCGGCGAAATCGGGATTGTACGACACAGCCATGTTCGCGTCGTGGTAAGCCTCCCTGGCACTGCCGGCTTTCAAGAGCACCTCAGCCCTCAACTTGAACATGAGAGCGTCATTCCAACCCTTGGACATGGCCCGGGTGAGGTCCAGGACGGCGCCGTTGTAGTCCTTGGCCTCGAAGAACGCTCTTCCGCGCTGAAAGTAGGCCATCGGGTCGGACGGGTCGGCCTTCACTGCCGCCTCCGCGTATTGGAGCTGCGCTCCCAAGTCGCCCTTGCCGCGGCTCTCGATCACCTTCTGCACCAGCCTGCCGGACTCGGTCGGATGCAAAGCCTGGCGATCGTTCCACTCCGGGATGTTGTGCGCAAGGCTCGGGTTCAACAGGGCCAGGATGCGCTCGGCCTGCGCTGCCGCTTGCTCCGCGGCCTGCCCCGCAGACGGCTCATTAGAGTCGCCGACGAGAATGCGGCTCTGCGAGTACATCTTCACCTCGAAAGCCGCGGTGTTATTAGGGTCGAGCCTCAAGGCTTCCTCAGCCGCCATGCGGGCGGACGCATAGTCGTGCTTCTGATATCGGACCAAGCCCTTGAGAGTCCACGCCTTGCTCGCGATATCGGATTCCTTCTCCGGGTCGTAGACCCTGATGGCCCGGTCGGCGGACACGGCGGCCTTGTCCAGATCGCCCTGCGAGAGCCAGTGTTCGCCCGCGGATTCCTGGACGCCGGCGCTCCGGGGGAACTCTCCCGACAGGTCGGTGGTCAGGGCGTTCTTCTCCCCGATCCGCTCCTCTGCGGCTTTCTTCTCTTCGGCGGAAACCTTAGGATCGTTGACGACCTTCAAATCCTGCGCGACTTCCTTCGTGGCTTTCTGGATTTCGGCGGCGGCTCGGACCGCACTGAGTTGTCCCTGCTTTTGTTGCCACCCTGCATGGCTGGGGAAAGCAAGGAGGAGCAGATAAACCAAAAGCGAAGTCTCCACCAGTGTGGTAAAATGGAGGTGCTTGCCGGAGGTGGCCATGCTCGGTCGAATAATCCTAATAACCCTAAGTATAACCTTTGTCCCGGGCCTTGTCGATGCCGGGCCAGCCGCAAAGCCCGCGGGGCGGGAAAAGAGACGAGCGGGTGAGATGACCTTGACTGACTTTATCAAGAAAGTTTTGAAAGAAGGAATTGACAATGACATCGGCAATAATGCACGGGCCCTGGGATTTGAAGGCAACCCACCGACAAAAGCCGTTGGTAAAGATGAAGAGGAAACATCCGACAATTTAGCACGGAGCTTCGACGTGCTGATAGAGAAACTTCCCGACAATGGCGGGATCAGACCTGTTTCCTTGGTATTGATCGCAAGCAAACAAACATCTTCGGCATTGCAGGGCGAATTGTTTCGCCTCAAGCCCGACGGCACGCTTGAGAAAGCCATCAGGACCATGGGAAAACTGGATGAGAAAGGAGACGGCATTCCAGGTTCCGCCGTCAATGTCGACCTCGACCCCGATGAAGCTCAGAGGCTCCTCAAGCGCGAGCTGGACTTCTGGCTCAAGGGCAAAGGGCTGAAGAAAAAACCCGCTGCCGAGGTCGCCAAGAAGGACGCGGCCGAGGCGAAGACGGAAGCGTCCGCCAAGCTGGAGACAGCTCCCAAGATCGAAGCTCTTGCCAGGCCGGAAGGGAAGTGAAGCGGCTCAACTCCGGGTTGAGCCGGCGCGCATCCTCCATGCGCGCTCTCCCGCGCCGACCTAGTGGTACTGTCCCAGGGAGAAGTACTTTCTAAGGAAGCGCACCAGCGCGCTCTGGGCTTCGGGCTGAAGCGGCTTGGGCGCCGGCTCGATGGCCGGCGGCGCGGGCGGGGGCTCGTCCGTCGTGTAGACCCGGCGGATGGGCGGCGCCAATGGAGGCTCGACCGAGAGCGGCGTGACCGGCGGCTGCGAAAGGGCCGGGGAGACAGGCTCGGGTTGCAGCGGCAGGGAGGGCTGACTGGGCGCTTGCGCCTGGCGGATCTCGCCGGTCTCCGGGCAGATGCGCCCCACTTCCTCCTCGAACCGGCGGATGACCGCCAGGGCCTTGGCCAGGGCCAGCTCCTTCTCGGTCAGCTCCTTGTTGAGCTTGTCCACGAGGCGGTTCCTGATGCCCAGGTCGTTGGCGGCCTCGATGAGCCGGCGCTTCGCGTTCTCGAGCTCGGTCCTGCAGGTCTCGTGCTTGACGTGAAGCTCGGCCTGGGCCGTCTCGCTCTTCTTGAGGGCCTCCTCGAGCCCGTGGATGTGGATCTCGTTCTTCCTGACGCTCTCGTCGAGGGTCGGCACGACCGCCATGCGGTCCTCGAGGATGGCGGTCTTCTCCCGGGTCTTCTGCAGGGCCTCCTTGAGCTCGGCGATCTGCCGCTGGAGGGAGGAGACCAGCGAGTGCTCGTCGCGGCGCACATCGAGCTCCCGCATGAGCTCGGAGACGTGCCGGAAGAGCTTGTTGCTCGAGGTGTCGAGGAACCGTTCGATGTCGCTGGACCCGTCCGCGACCTTCGCCGCGTCCTCTTTGACGGCGGGCTCGGGCTTCTCGGCCTGGGCCGCAGGCCCAGGGGCAGGCCGGGCCTTCTCCCGCGCCTGAAGGATGCCGGCGATGTCCGGGAACTCGCCGGCCGCTCGCCAGTTCTTCTCCAGGATCTCCCCCTCCGCGGGGCACACCAGGGTCGTCGGGCCGACGTCGGCCATGGCCGAGAGCTCCTCGGGCGTGAAGCTCCCCGGCACCTCGCCGTCGATGTAGACCCAGTATCTCATGGTATGGTGCGGCAACCGCCAGTGTAGCCCCGGGTTATTACGTTTTCAATGACAGCCGGGGACCTACTTCTTCTCCGGGTCGGGGTCGTCCGCGGCCGCCTCGTCCCGGCCGTCCTCCTCCGGCCGGTAGGGCTCGCCTTTGGAGAGCGCCCTGAGGTACCGGAGGTCCCGGCGCTTGTCGCAGGGGGCTTTGAGGCACTCGCGGGCCCGGGCGCGGGCGTCGTGGAAATCGGCATGGTCGAGGACCCATCGGTAGTCGGCCTCGGCGTCCTTGCGTTTTCTCAGCAGGTCGGCCGCGTGGCCCCGGTAGAGCCGGACGATCGTAGCCCACTCCGGAGGGTCGTCGGGCTTGACGCTCTCCACCGCGTAGTGGAACCACTTGGCCGCCAGTCCCACGTCGTGCCGGCCCAGGCACTCCGGTCCGCTCAACCCGCAGACGAAGGTCAGGAGCTTGCGCTGGAAGCGCTCTGGATCGGAGCGGTAGAGTCCGAATATCTCCTTGACCTGGGCCAGGGAGCCGCTCCAATCGCCCAGCCGGAACTTGATGACCGCCTCGAGGTACTTGAAGTACGGGCTCTCGGGATAGTCGGCCCGCAGGCCGTGGATGAGGGTCAGGGCCCGGGCGTAGTCCTGCTGGTCGATGATGTAGACCGACGCCATGTACTGCGCGGCCTGACGGCTGAGGTAGCGGCCCTTCTCCATCGCCAGGCGCATGCGCTCGAGGCCGCGCTTCTCGTTGCCGCGCGCGCCGCAGAAGATCGCCACGGGCTTCACCACGGCCGGCAGATGGGCCGCCTGGTAGTCGAAGACGCCCAGGCCGAGGTACGCGTCGTAGTACTCCGGGTCGGCCTTGACGGTCGCTTTGAGGTGGCCGAGGGCCTTCTTTCCCTCGAAGCAGGCGTCGAGCCAGTGCCAGCGCAGGATCTTCCACATCCCCTTGGTGCCCAGCGCCATGCCCATGACGAAGTGCCCGTCCGTGGCGACGGCCTTGTCCTTGGACTTGAGCAGGTTCTTCGACTTCTTGATGGCGTTCTCGACGTCGTCTTCGAAGAGCCCCTGCAGGGTGGGCGTGCCCTTGAAGAGCCCGTATTCGGCGGAGGACTGCCACCAGATCTGCGCCGACTCGAAGAGGTAGCCCAGGGGGTTGTCGGGTTCCGCCTCGATGAGGCGGCGGAAGTCGGCGCGGGAGGCTTCGTACTCGATGTCGTAGAGGTTCCTGATGCCGTCGTTGAGGGCCGTCTGGACATTGGGGCTGTCTATCGTACTCGCGAGCGCGGAATCGCTCGCGAGCAAGAGAAGGAGAGCTGCCGTGAAGAACAACGGCCACGACAAAACGAGAACGCAGACCTTACGGCATGAAATCCTAGCCGCACGGCGGGGCCATCCACCGATGGATTTCATGCCGAGAATGGATTCCCCGCCGGGCTTAAGACCCATAGATTCGTTCGCCAGGGTCGGACTTGGGCTTGGGCGCGCGCTTCTTCTTCGGTGGCGTGGGTTTGGGCGCAGGCGCCGGTCCGGGCTTGGGGTGGGGGGGCTTGTGAACCTCCGCAGGCGGCGGCCGCAAGGCCTGCCTCTCGGCAAGGATGCAGGACGGGGCGTGGCCGAGCCGGCAGGCCTCGTGGTAGTCGGACAGGGCCGCGCCCGGGTTCAACAGCTTCTCGTGGGTGGCGCCTCGGCCATGGTAAGCGAGGGACAGGGATTCCCGGCATTCCTGGAGGTCGAGGGCCTTGCCGACCGAGCGCTGGAGCTCCGCGGCCTTCTCCTCGTGGAGGTTGATGCCGAGCCCGAGCTTCTCCACGGCCTCCTCGAACTTGAGCGTCTCCTTGAGCAGCAGGCCCCGCTGGGTCGCCACCGCCGCCTCGCGGCCTCCGGCCAGCGTCTCGGCCTTGTCGAGCATCTGGCCGGCCGGGCCGTATTTGCGCTGGGTCGTGAGGACGCGCGCCATGGACACGAAGGCCCGCCAGTTCCAGGCGTCGAGCCTGGACGCCTGCTGGAAATCCTTGAGGGCGTCGGAGAGCCTCCCGGCCCGCTCACGGCTCTCGCCCAGGAGGATGCGGCCGTCCGCGTCGCTGGGTTTCATGGAGGCGTATTCCCGGAGGTCCTTCTCGGCGGCCTTGGCCCGCGCGGTGCGCAGGTGGAGGCGGCCCCGGAGCAGGTAGGCCCGGGCATTGCCGGGGTCGAGGGAGAGGGCCTTCGCGAGGTCGGTCTCGGCGAGGTCGAGCCTGGCGAGGTTGAGGTGGGTCTCGCCGCGGTTGAAGTGGCAGTGGGCCAGCAGAGACGCGCCGTTGCCGGTGCGCCACGCCCGGATGGCGCGGGAATAGTACTCGATCCTCTCGTCCGGCTCGGAGCGGTTGTCGGCCTTGTGAAGGTTCGTCAGGAACTCGTCGGTCGCCTGGGCCTGCGCCAGCGGCACCTGGGCCTGCGGCCCAGGCGCCGACCTCACGGCGAGGAGCGACAGCGTGAGCGCGGCCAGGGTTATTCTAGGCACTCCTAAAGGGACTCCTCCACCCGGCGCCGCTTTCGGGCCCAATGCTTCCGGATGATGTCCCATGCCTGCTGCGCGGTGTCCACGATGGAGAAGAGGCTCAGGTCCTCCGGGGAGATCAGCCGCTCGTCGACCAGGAACTTGACGTCGATGAGCTTCTTCCAGAACTCCCTTCCGACCAGGACGATGGGGATGCGGCTCTTCTTGGCCGTCTGGACCAGGGTGAGCGTCTCGAAGAGCTCGTCGAGGGTCCCGAACCCTCCAGGGAAGGCGACCATGGCCTTGGCCCGCATCATGAAGTGCATCTTGCGCAGCGAGAAGTAGTGGAACGTGAAGGCCAGCCCGGGCGCGATGTAGGGGTTGGGGTCCTGCTCGCTCGGGATGGTGATGTTGAGGCCGATGCTCTTGGCCCGGACCTCGTAGGCCCCGCGGTTGGCGGCCTCCATGATGCCGGGACCTCCGCCCGTCACGACGACGAACTCGAGCCCTCCCGGGCGGCGCTGTGTGCGCGAGACCATCTGTCCGAACTTGCGGGCCTCCTCGTAGTACCGCGACTGCCTCAGCCGCATCTCCCAGGCGCGCAGGTCGGCCTTGAGCCGGGGGTCGCGCGGCCGCGACCTCAAGCGCCGCCGCGCAACCGAAACCTGCCGGGCCGCCTCGTCCCGGGAGGTCATCCGGGCAGAGCCGAAGACCACGATGGTCGAGCGGATCTTGTGCTCGCGCAGGACTGTCTCCGGCTTGAGGAGCTCGAGTTGGAGCCTCACGGGACGCAGTTCCCTGCGCCGCATGAAGCGCATGTCTTCATAAGCCTTTGAATACGTGCCTGATGCGCGGATTCTATCGAGGGCGGTCTTCTTCTCTTCGGGCGTCAGGTCGGGTCTCATGGTTGGGGCTCGGTCATGGCAGGTTGAGTGTTGTTGGAAGCCATAGGCTTAAGGCCGGGATGTAGGTGACCAGCGCGAGCGCCGCCAGCAGCACGAGCCAGAACGGCAGCGTGCTCCCGTAAAGGAGTCCCAGCGGCTTGTCGAACCGTCGGCTCGAGAGGAAGATGTTCAATCCCAGCGGCGGGGTCATGTACCCGATCTCGAGGTTGAGCAGGAAGAGCGTGCCGAGGTGCACCGGGTCGATGCCATAGCGGAGCGCCACCGGCACGATGATGGGCACCACGATGACGATGGCCGAGAATATCTCGATCATGTTGACGACCAGGAGGAAGACGTTGAGGAGGATCAGGAATTGCCAGGGCGCGTGGAAGCGCGAGCTCACCAGGTCGAAGAGCTTGGCCGGGATCTCGGCGTCGATGAGGTAGTTGGTCAGGCCGAGCGCGCAGCCCAGCATCATGAGGATGGCCCCCACCAGGATCTGGCTGCGCACCATGACGCCGGGCAGGTCCTTCAAGGCGATGTCCCTATAGACGAAGGCCTCGACCACGAGGACGTAGACGCACATGACGGACGCGGCCTCCGTGGCCGTGAAGGCGCCGGAGTAGATGCCTCCGATGATGAGGAAGGGGAGCGGGATCTCCCAGGCCGCGGCGCGCGCGGCGGCGGCGAGCCCCCGGGCGCTGAAGGGGATGGTGGGGACCCGGTGGCGCCGGGCCACGATGACTGCGTAGACGGAGAGGATGGCGATGAGGATCGCCCCCGGCAGGGCGCAGGAGCCGAAGAGCTTGTCGATGGAGACCTTGCCCACCAGGGCGTAGAGGATGATGGGCAGGCTCGGCGGGAAGAGGAGCCCCAGGCTCCCGGTCGTGGTGATGAGGCCCAGCGTGAACCTCTCGGGGTAGCCCTGGGAGCGGAGCAGCGGGTAGATGAGGCCGCCCAGTGCGACGATGGTGACGCCCGAGGCGCCGGTGAAGGCGGTGAAGAGCGCGCAGGCCACCAGGCCCGCGATGGCCACCCCCCCCTGCAGGGAGCCGAACAAGGCCTGGACCAGGGCGAGGAGACGCTGGGGCGCCTTGGACTCGGCCAGCATGTACCCGGCGAAGGTGAAGAGGGGCACCGCGATGAGGGCCGGAAGGCTCGCGAGCCTCTGCATCTCGACGATGACCGCCGCGGGGCTGATCTCGGCTCCGTGGAACAGCTGGAGCGCGATGGCGCCGACGATGGCGAAGAGCGGCGTTCCGATCAGGGTCAGGGCCAGGAAGAGGGCGATGGCCATGCTATCGCCCGGACGGGCTCCCGCCCCCGCGGGATGCCCCGTCGGGGCTTCCCTGGAGCCAGCCCGGCGCGACGGCGTCCCCCCCTGCGAGCGCGGCCTGGATCAGGAAGTGGAGCGAGAGAAGGGCGAAGCCCGCCGGGTAGACGATGGAGTAGGCCCAGGACGGGACCGCCAAGTCGCCGGCCGTGAACAGGACGTTCCCCGCGGCCTTGTCATCGACGAAGAAGAGCCACGAGGCCCGCGCGAGCCCGGCCGCGATGACGGCGGTTGAGAGCCCCGCCAGCGCCTTCGCCCATGCCTGCGCCCGTCCTTTGAGCGCCGCCACGGCGGTCTCCCAGGCGAAGTGCTTGCCCTCCGCGGCGGCCAGGGCCGCGCCGAAGAACCCGGCCCAGAGCACCATGTGCCGCGAGAGCGTGTCGCCCCAGAGGATGCCGGTGCCGAAGAGCTGGCGCAGGGCCACCTGGCAGAACGACATCAGGACCATCGCGGAAAGGAAGACCACCAGGGAGGCCTTCTCCATGGCTGAGAGGGCCGCCTCGACGCGCTTGAGGGCGATGGTCGAGAACAGGAGGCTGACCAATGCGGCGTCCTTCACCGCGGTCATGACCGTGTCGATCATCCTGGAGGGGCGCATGGAGACCGGGGATTAGTCCGCCTTCTTCTTGCGCAGGTCCTCCAGGGACTTCTCGACCCGCGCGAGGAGGTCCGCAGGATAGAGCCTGCCGGCGAGTTCCTTCCTGGCCTTGGTCCCGAGTTCCCGGTAGAGCTTCATGGTCTCGGGCGAGGGCTTCTCAGAGAGGACGAGCCCCTGCTTCTTGACCAGGGTCTCGAGGGCGGCGGCGTTCTCCTTGCGCGTCATCTCCAGGAGGCGCTTCAAGTGCTTGGAGCTCACCTCGAGCAGGACCTTCCGCTCCTCGGGTGCGAGGGCGTCGAAGAACCTCCTGGACAGGAGCACCGCCCCGGAGGCCTCGGCCATGGGCACGGCGTAGATGTGCTTGGTCCGCGAGTGCCACTGGAGCGCGATGACCCCCATCGGGGGGCCGTACACCGCGTCGATGAGGCCCGTCTGGAGCGACGAGAGGACGTCCACGACCGAGAGCGGGACGGGGCTCAACCCCATGGCCTTGTACGCGGCCTCGGCGATGGGGTCTCCTTCCCAGACCCACATCTTGGCCTTCTTCATGTCTTCGGGCCCCTTGAAGGGCGTCTTGCTGAAGACGTAGACCGAGCCCAGGTCCGTCCAGCCCAGCAGGACGTAGCCCGCGTCCGCGAGCGCCTGGATGAATTCCTTGTCGAAGCGCTGGCGCACGGCCTCGACCTCGGCGGCGGTGTTGAAGAGCCAGGGGGCGTCGAGGATGCGCAGCCTCGGCGCGACCTCGCCGATGCCCACGCCGGTGAAGCCCGCGGCGTGGATCTGGCCGATGCGCATCTTCTTGACCACGTCCTTCTCGTCCCCGGAGACGCCGCCGGCGTAAATCTTGAACCTGAGCTTGCCTCCGGACTTCTCTACCAACTCGGCGTTGAGCTCGCCCAGGACCTTCATCCAGGTCGAGCCCTCGGGCGCCAGCGTCGCGAACTTGATGACCTTCTGGGCGAAGGAGCCCGACGGGAGCATGGAGGACCAGCCCAGCACGGCCAGAGCCACGCAGGCGTTAGAATAGCTCATCTTTCCTCTCCAAGAGGGCCTCGGCCTTGCGTTTGGCGACCTCGTCGGCCAGGCGCGCCCAGGGCAGGGCGCCGGCAGGGCCCGTCTTCACTTGGTCCAGGAGCCGGCGGAACAGCTCCGGATCCTGGACCGCCACGGCATAGTAGCGCGCCTCGAGCCAGAAGGCCAGCAGGTATTTCCCCTGCGTGAGTTCCTTGGCGCGGCTGAAGTGCGTCTTGGCTTTCTCTGGGTCGCCGCCCAGCATCTTCGGGCGGGAGGCGTAGTAGGCGCCCAGGAACAGGTCCGGGCCCCCGAACTGATACGACGGGTCCAGGTCCCGGACCTTCTGCATGATGGCCACGGCCTTGGGCAGGTCCGCCACGGCTTCCATGCTGTCGCGCGAGAGGTTCACCCACCCGGCCCAGTCGTACGCGGTCCAGAACAGCGCGGGCACGTCCTTCTTCGAGGCGGCCCGTAGGGCCGCCTCGATCGTTGGCAAGTCCATGGTCGTGATGCCCTTGAAAGGGGCCTTGGCTTCAAGGAGCTTGAACCCGTAGTCCCTCCCCCTGCGATAGAGCTCGCGTGCCCGGTCGTCTTGGCTGCCTTCCAGGAAGAGGAAAGCGTACGCGCCGAACCCGCCGACGCCATCCTCCATGAGGGCCGCGGTCTGACGCAGGGCCAGGAGCTTCATGCTGCACCCGCATAACGACAAGGAACCCGCGAGCAGCAGGTTTCCGTAGACTTGTCGGGACTTGGCGTTGGACATAGGATCAAAAATACGGAAACTTAAGGCCTGACACCTGGTATAGTACGGGTTTTCAGCTTAGTAATGTAGCAAATCCGCCACTTTTCGGGCGATGGCGGGGCTCGCGGTCAAGCCCGGCGAGTCGATTCCCACGAGGTCTACCCATCCGGGCAGGCCCCGGGCAGACTCCTCCGCGATGACGAAATCCCTGAACGAGCCGTCCGCCGAGAGTTTGGGCCTGATGCCGGCCGTGTCGGGGAGGAGGTCGGCGGCGGCGATGCCGGGAAGATACCTGGAAACGGCATGAAGGAATTCATCCTTATGAGAAACGTCAACGTCATAATCGATGGCTCGGGCCGGGAACGAATTCGGTCCGAGCCTGCAGCCGCCGTTCTTGTCAAGTGTCAGGTGGATGCCCAGCCCGTGCTGGTCCGGGAGCGGATAGACCAGATGCCGGACATCGAGCTCTTTGCGAAGGCGGAAGTACTCGCCCTTGAAGAACCGCAGGCCATAGCCCGCCCGGTCCGTGTCGATCCCCGCCATGGCTGCGACTTCCTCGCACCCGAGGCCTGCGGCGTTGACCACGGCCAGCGTCTCGACCGGGTCGGCCATGCCTTTGATCCGCAGGCGGTAGCCTGCGGGGATCCTTTCCGCAGCGTGAACTTCGGCATTCCACAGAAAGATGGCCCCCTGTTCCTCGGCCTTCCGCAGGAAGAACCTCATCAGCTCCTCGGTGTCGAGGATGCCGGCGGCCGGGACCTTGAGGGCGGCTTCCCCGCGCACCAGGGGCTCGAGGTCCCTGAGGAACTTGGCGTCGATGAGCTCCAAGCCCTCGACCCCGTTGGCCCGCCCCTGGGCGAGGAGCTTCCCGAGCCTGGGGACCTCGTCACCATCGCAGGCCACCACCACCTTGCCCGTCTGCCTGCAGAAGAGCTTCCACTGATGGCAGAGGTCGTAGAGGGCCTTCCTGCCTTCCACGCAGAGCTGCGCTTTCAAGGTCCCGGGAGGATAGTAGATGCCGGAGTGGATGACCTCGCTGTTGCGGCTGGAGGTCTCCGTGCCGTGGCGGCGGTGCCGCTCGAGGACCACCACGGTGCGGCCCGTCCTGGAGAGGCGCTCGGCCACGGCCAGGCCCACCACGCCCGCGCCGATGATGGCGACGTCGACTGTTTCCATAGGGATGGCCTATTCTTCCAGGCTCTCGAGGGCCCGGGCCAGCTGGTCCGGGCAGGAGGTGGGCTTGTCTGCGCACTTGATGCCCTTGAGGCGGCGGATGACCTCGCTCACGCGCATGCCGGCCGCGAGGGAGGCGACGCCCTGGGTGTTGCCGGGGCAGCCGTCCGTGAAGGCGATGTTCTTCACGATGCCGTCCTTGACCTGGATGGTGATGAGAGAAGAGCAGGTGCCCTGCGGAGCGTAGACGAGTTTCTTCATGGGGCTGGTCTCCTTCGCCGTCCATTATACTATACCCCGCCGGCCGGGCCTCCCGCCAAGGAGCGCTCCCCGGCCCCCTTGACGGGAGCGGTTTGCGGGTCTACACTTCTACTGATGGCGATCCCTCTCTCAGCCGTCCTCCTGTTCGCCGGCCTGCTGGCGGCCCAGACCCCCGCGGTCCAGCCGGCCCCTGCGCCGAAGGCGCAGGCCGCGGCCGAGCGCGCCTTCGAGGCCAAGCTCCAGCAGGTCATCAAGGAGGCGGGCGCGAACTTCCTGGTGCTCAGGCCTCCCCCCGAGCTGCCCCTTCCCTTGGACTCGGACGCGGCCCAGCGCTGCGCCGGGAAGGCTCAGGATTACGCCATCCTGCGCGCCCGCATCACCTTCGTGCAGGCGGGCCGGGCTCCGGAGGACGATGTCGCGATCTTCCACCGCTTCATCCGGAAGGTGGCCGCGGACTTGAAGGTAAACCCCGAGCAGGCCGTGCTCCTCTATGGGTCCCTGACGCGCTCGGGCGACGCCAAGGCCGGCGATCCGCTGGTCGAGAACGCGGTGCGCGCCGGCTTCATCGCCGAGATTCTGCGGGATTCGAAGTTGACTTCGGACCAGCGCAGGCGCATGACGGCCAAGCTCGACCGCTGCCGCAATGCCCTCGGGTCGGCGCTGGCGGCCGAGATCGGGGCGCCGGACGTGGACGTCGTGGTCGAGCAATGGAAGACCCGCCGCCCGTATTCCGCGGAGGAGCTCAAGAAGCTCCCGCCCCGGGTGCAGCCTCTGTCCATGAAGTTGCTGGCGCCTCCGGCCGTCGCCCAGGTCCCGGCCAAGAGCGGCAGCGTGCTGTCGTACCTCGACGTGGGCCGGGCAGCGGAGCTGGCTTCCGAGGCCTGGGAGGGCGCCAAGCGCTTCATGGGGAAGTGCTACCGGTTCGTGAAGGATGCTCTCGATTCCATCCTGCCGGAGGGCTGGCGCAGCGAGGTGGGGCAGAAGAGCGCCTATCAGTTCGCCAAGTCCCTGAACTCCAACCCCAAGCTCTTCGACAGGCTGAAGCTCCGCCGGGTGCCGGTGGAGGAGCTTCCCGGCGGTCTCCCTCCCATCGGCGCCATCGTGGTGTACGGCCGCTCTCAGTGCGGGTTCAGCCCTGCGCACGGGCACATCGAGATCGTGGTGTCCCGGAACCCGCCGAAGACGTGCAGCGACGGCTGCGCCGACTTGGACAAGGGGAGGCTCGCCTGCATCCAGAAGAAGGGGAAGACCGGGTACGTCAACGTCTACATCCCGGTCACCGACTCGGCGCCCGCCGGCGGCTGACGGGCCAGGCCCTGACGCGACCGGGCCAGCCTCAGGGCTTCGCGGGCGAGGCTCTTACGTTCCTCGGGCCTGAGGCCTTGCGGATCGAACCGGTAGCGTTCGTGCAGGGCAGCGAGGGCCGAGAGCTCCTGGACCGGGAACCCCCCCTCGGCTTCGATGCGCTTGAGCCAACCCCTCCAGGTCTCCGACGGCCGCCGGCCCCAGCCCTCGCGGGCCAAGGCTGATTCGATCAGGTAGAACTCGGAGTCGAGCCCTTTCCCCGGGACACGGGCGGTTTGGGCTCCGGCGGCTGACGCCGCCTTCGCCCGCATGTTGAGGAGCTTCCACGCGCCCAGGCCGAGGGCCGCGAGCATGCCCAGCCAGAGCCGCGCGTTCGAGCGTTTCCCCTCGAGGGACTCCCATCGCAGCCGCGCGGCCTGGAACTTGATCCAGGACCAGACATCGCGGGCCGGTCCCCACCATGGAGCGCGGCTCGACTCGACCGCGGCCCAGGTCGAAGGGGTGGTGTCGAAGTCGCGCCAGGCGCCTTTGGCGTGGACCAGGACCCAGGCGTGGGCGTGCCGCTGGCGGACGATGAAGGCGTTCTCGAGGCGGCTGTGTTCCTGCACGGACCAGCCCACGCAGTAGCGGGCCGGGATGCCCGCCCCGCGCAGGAGGAGGGTGGTGGCGGTCGCGAAGAACTCGCAGTGGCCGGAGCGAGTCTTGAGCAGGAACCTCTCCAGGGGCTTCTCTCCCGACCCGGCGGCTTCCTGGTAGGTGGAGTAGGTGAAGCCTTGCTCGAAGAACCTTGAGACCTTGGCAAGCGCTTCCTCTGGCTTCCTGGGGTCGAGGCCGAGCTCACGGCCCAGCCGCGTCATCAGGGAGGCGTCGCCGGCCGGCACCAGGAGGTCGGTCTTGTCCAGGCCCGACGGCGAGGGGCTCTCCGGCCCGAAGATTGCCCGGTAGGCGGCCATGCCCGGGCCCTGGTCCACCTGGACGGCGCCGAACCGGTTGTGGCTTACCGACCCGGCCAGCAGGCCTTCCACCCGGAAGGTACCCGCCGGCAGGGCCAGCAGGCCCTGCCCCCTCCTGAGATACGAGGAGATGAGGACGGCCCGGCTTCCCTGCGCAGGCTCGGGCGCGAGGTCCCAGGTCCTCCCGTCCCCTGACGAAGCCAGGTCCGTCATCCTGAGCTCGCCCGCGTGCCAGGTCCCGGCGCGGTAGAGGCTGTAGGAGGCGCGCCTGAGAAGGTCGGGCGGCCTGGGTCCCGAGAGCGGCTTGACCCTGAGCACGATGAGGTCGGACTGGAGGAGGCTCCCGATGCTGCCGATGGCGGTCCTGCTCTGGTAAGGGTCGGCGCCGACCTCGACGATGCCGAAGATTAGCCGCGCCCCCTCCCGTTCCAGCACGCCCTGGAGCGCATGGAGCCCTGCCTGGCCGACGACGCCGATGGCCCCGGCGGCGGCCAGGAGCGTCCCCGAGAGGAAGAGGCCCGAGGTCCGGGGACGGACCGCCAGCAGGGCCCAGGACGCGAGGAGGAACATGCCGAGGTAGAACGCGGGGGTGCGGACATTGGCGGCCGCGCAGGCCAGGATGGAGACGAGGAAGTAGGGCCAGGATAGGTTGAGCTCTGGGAAGGCCTCCCCCTGCCGCGCGCGGCGGCGCAGGGACCAGAAGAGCACGCTCACGCTGAAGGCGCCTCGGCTGCTCAACGCCTGGGCCAGGAAGACCGGCGCGAAGAAGGCCGGCATCCACGAGAGCACGGTCATGATGGCCAGGTGTGTCGGCCGGGTGGAGTAGGCGTAGACGATGAGGCCCGCCAGGAGCAGGGTGGCCCCGTCCGTGACGCGGATGAAGTCGTCTTGAGAGACGTCCCAGCGCTTCTTCACCAGGCGGGCGCCTTCGAGCGCCAGGGCCAGGACCGCGGCGACGACCAGGAGGCCGGTCTGAAGACCCCAGAACAGGACGGTCGCGCCGAGGAGCCCGACCGGGGTGGTCATAGCCTGCTCAGCCCCTCCGCGATGCGGCCGACCTCGAGGCGGCGGCAGCCCTCCCCCGAAGCGTCCTTCGGAGGGCCTGAGGGGCTCGCGGGGTCCGTGACCACCATCGGGACCACCGGCACCCCCATGGCCTGGAGCCCTGAGACGAGCTTGCGGCGCTCGTCATCCCACGCCAAGAGGACGCAGATCGCCCCGCTCAGGGTGTGATGGCGCCGGACCACGCTGTGGCGCAACTCGGAGAATGGGCGGGTGCGGCAGGGCTCGGCCGAGGCGAGGATCTCGAGCATCTGCTGACTTGCCCCCAGGCCGCGGCCGGCCGTGAAGCAGTAGGTCTCGGCTCCGACGAAGAGCAGGTCGAGCAGGGACTCCTGGGTCAGGATCGAGCACGCGAAGGACGCCGCGACCGACACGGCTTCCTCGAAGGCGGCGAAGCCCGCCCCGCCGGGGGACGGCCGCGCGTCGGGGGGCAGGAAGGTGTCGAGGATCAAGGCGTGCCGCACGAAGTACTCGTCGTGGCACTCGCGGACGATGGGCTTGCCGGTCTTGGCCCAGCTGCGCCAGTGGATGCGCCGCAAAGGGTCGCCCGGCCGGTAGTCGCGCAGGGACATGAACTCCGACGAATCGCCCACGGACGAGGAGAGCGCCACCCCGCCCTGCTGGTAGCGCCGTCGGCCCGGGAGCTGCAGGGCCGGCACGGGGTAGCGTTTAGGCAGGATCATGACGAGCTGCTCCACGGGCTCGACCCTCACGGCTTGGAAGAGCCCCGCCGGGTCGGGGCACGTGATGGAGACCCCGGTGAGCTTGAAGCGGCCGCGCCTGGCCGGCACGAGCGTCGCCTCCACCTCGGTTGCGCCCCCGGCCGGCAGGTCCGGCAAGGCGACGTCCGCGACCGAGGCGATGGAGCGCTCCCGCACGAGACCCCGCCAGCGGCTCCAGCCCAGCAGCCGGTCGAACCAATGGCGGCCGGCTTCCTCCCCCTTGGTCGCGGCGAACGTCTCGAAGGGAGGCCTCGGGTCGGCCGTCTCCTCGATGAGGGTGAGCCCCCGCTGGAGGCGCGGACCCAAGTTGCGCACGACGAGCGTGTAGGGGAGGGGCTGGCCCGCGCTGCCGAACCTGGGCAGGGTGCGCTGGACCGAGAACCGGGCGCGGAAGCGCAGGCTCGCCAGCATGGACAAGGCGAGCAGGGCGACCAGGAAACAGAAGGCCTGGTAGGCCATGGACCCGTTGGTGTCCACGCCCACGATGGCCGAGGCTGTGAGCCCCGCGAGCGCGGCCTGTCCCGCGGGGGTGAAGCGCTGGCGCAGGACCCGGGTGGCGGCGTGCTCGAACCGAAGCAGCCGCCAGCGCAGACGCTCCATGGGGGTCATCCCCGCGGCGTCCAGCGCATCAGGCCGGGGCCGGCGCCGACTTCAGGGCCGTCTCGACCACGCTTCGGCCGGTCAAGCCGGAGAACTTGGCCTGGGGGTCGAGCATCAGGCGGTGGGCGATGACCGGGACCGCCATCTCCTGCACGTGGGCCGGGGACACGAAGCCCTGCCCGTCCATGAGGGCCGCGGCCTGGGAAGCGCGCATGAGCGAGAGGGATGCCCTGGGGCTGGCGCCGAGCTGGACCCCGGGCGCGTTCCTCGTGGAGGCTACGATGTCTACGACGTAGCGCTTGACCTCGTCGCCGATGCGCACCTCCTTGACCATGTTCTTGAGGCGGACGACTTCCTCGAGCGTGACGCAGGGCTCCAGGGACTCCAGCGGATGGACCTTCTGCTGGTCCGTGAGGACCGCGACCTCCTCCTCCGGGCGGACGTAGCCGGTCGCGAACTGCATCATGAAGCGGTCCATCTGCGCCTCGGGCAGGGGATAGGTGCCGTGGAACTCCACGGGGTTCTGGGTCGCGATGACGAAGAAGAGTTCGGGCAGCTTGTAGGTCGTGCCGTCCACGCTCACCTGGGCCTCGCCCATGGCTTCGAGGAGGGCCGATTGGGTGCGCGGTGAGGCGCGGTTGACCTCGTCGGCGAGCACGATGTTCGTGAACACCGGGCCCTGGTGGAAGCTAAACCCCCCCGCCTTCTGGTCGTAGACGGAGACTCCCAGGATGTCGGAGGGCAGGAGGTCCGGGGTGAACTGCACGCGGTTGAAGCCCGCTCCCACGGACTTGGCCAGGGACTTGGCCAGGGTGGTCTTGCCGGTCCCGGGGAAGTCCTCCAGCAGGACGTGCCCGCCGCCGGCGAACGCGGCCAAGAGCCTGCGGATGGAGGCGGACTGGCCCCGCATCACCCGCTCCACGTTGGATGCGATCTTCTTGAAGATGTCAACCGCCGATTCGGTCCCTGTCATGGGGGCAAGTATAGTAAAAAGCGTCCGGCCGGGTCAGGCTTCGACGCGCGGGGGTTGCGGTTCCTACTTTTCAGCCGGGGGACTTGCTGCCTCGGGGCCCTTGCCGCCAGAGGCGGAATCTTTGGCGGAAGCGGGTTTCGAGCCCTTCGCGGGAGATTCGGCGGCA
Organism: Elusimicrobiota bacterium; assembly: GCA_016209035.1. Taxonomy (GTDB): domain Bacteria; phylum Elusimicrobiota; class Elusimicrobia; order UBA1565; family UBA9628; genus JACQWX01. The sequence goes on from JACQWX010000040.1 coordinate 26,274, forward strand.
GGAGACTTCCCCGCTTTGACGGACTCTTCCGCCTTCTCAAGAGCCTTTGTCGGTGCCATGAACTCGAGCTCCAAAAGCCTGGCAAACGATTTGGGCGTGGCTACTTTGAGACGACATCCGTGACGATCCTCATCCCACGCCAAAACCCGCATGCTCGCTCCCGACGGGACCGAGCAGTCGGGAAGACGCCCCTTGAACCGCACGTTCCAACGGCAGGTTCGAAGGCCTCCGAAGCTATCTCCCGAAAACGCGCCCGAATCGGGCCAGTAGCCCGATTCGGCTTCTCCGAATAGGCTGGGATGAGTGGGGGGGTCCATTTCGGCTTGAATGGCCGCGGCGTGCCTACGGCGCGGCGGGTGCGGTCGCCGGATCGGCAACGGCCAGCAGCCCCTTGAGCCAGGAGGCCTTGCTTGTCTGCGGTCCCCGAGAGCCGCTCCAGCCCTCGAATTGGAACGTTATCTTGCCGCGTTTCATGAAGTAAAACCGCGGGGATGAGGAAAATTCAAAGCCGGGGAAGTCGCTTCTCTTGCTCGCGATGTAGATTCTCCGAAACCCGAAGTGGCTTCTCCATTTCGCAACGCCTTCCGCATCGAACAGCGCCGTCACCAGCAAGCCATGCTCCTTGAAGGCCCCAGCCAACTCCGGGTCCGACAGTATTTCCCCCATGGCTCTCTCCGCGACGCCGCAACCGGGGAACATGACCATGACTACTTTCCACCCTTCTTCCAGCGGCAACGCCTGCAGTTCCACCTTTCGACCATCGTCCAAGACGTCGTAAGCGCGCCAACGGGTCGCCCCGGTTGGATTCGCGGAGATAATCACATCAGGCGCGGAAGGAAACTCCGTATCCGGGAAGCGTTTCTTGATGCTCTCGGCCTTGGCGAACATCCTAGCGTCCAGATACGTCTTGTACATGCTTCCTATGTCGTAGTCATTTGGGGGGGCGCGCCGGAGCTTCTCTTCCAGGACCGCTTCCTGCACGCCGATGAAACGTTCCTCTTCTGGGGAATGGAATGTGACCTGGCTGACTGCGTCGTACAAAACCCTGATCGTCCTATCCGAGTAATTCTTAAGCTCTTGTTCCGACAGGTCCCGCATCTTGAAACGGGCGGCCAAGCCGGGGATTTTGGCTGGATCGCCTTCGTATCTCGCCTCGATTTGATGGAGCTTCTCAGCGATCTTGACGACCCTGACTTCGGGACCGGCACAGCCAGCCAAGAGGACGGACAGCGCCATCGCGCAGGTTAGGTCTTTCCTCATGTGCAGGAACGCATGAACTGCAGCCGTCAGGATCTTCCGCCGTAATAGGGCGACAAATTACTGGTTACCGCATGACATGTCGCAGGTCCAGTCGTCTTTATGCAGGCATCGCCATGGGTCGTCGTTCCTTTGGGTGCAGGCGGAGTCATCGCACCAGCCGTTGCCGCACAGGCTCTTGGGGGCGACTTCCGGCGACTTGACCGCGGAGGGGAATATCGAACCGAGTATTCTTGTCAATCTCTTCTTGGAAACGACTTTCTTCAATCCGCCGACATAAGCGGAAACAACCGCCCCGTCCTTGAGCACGATGCTGTCCAGGAACTCGTTCCTGACGCCAGCAGGCACGCCCTCAAGCAAATCCGCCAGCTGCACCAGCCTGCGGGAGGAAGCTCCCGCGTTCTCCGGCGGCTTCTTCCGGGAGGCACTCGAATGCGGGGTGATGCTATCCAGTATCTTGATCACACGATCTTTCGGCAAAGCACTTTTCAGCGGCGCTATGTACGTTGAGACCACCCGCCCGTTTCCCAGCACCAAGTGATTCACGAATTCGGCGCGGTCTTCAGGAGGAAGATCCTTAAGCAATTCCTTCATGACCACCACGCGGTTGCCTGGAGCTGTCTTATCGGTTTCCCCTGCCATTCCAGCCCCGGCATATGCGAACAGCCCTAGGATTCCCAGCAAGAAAAGGCCGGCCATTCTCATCAAAGTTCCCTCCTTATGCGTGTCTACGTGTCCAGTGCAGTTGCCCGACGACCCGAAATCAGTGGTACGTCTTCTCCGACCTCCTCCTCACTGCCAAAATCACGACGGTCTTGGCTTGGTCGTCAACGTCGTACAGCACCCGGTATTCACCAACCCGTAATCTATACCGCGCAGCATGCCCAAAGACATCGACCTCTATGCTGAGCTGTCTGGCTTGTTGTGGTCTTGGGTTGGTCCCTAGGCCCTTCATAGCATTGTAGAGGTGTTGTTGCATATCGCGTGGCAACCGCTTCAGGAACTTGTCCGTCTCTCTTTTTGCGTTGACGCTACCGTAGACAACCCGGTAGCCCCTGTTCACGCCTTAAGCCTCAAATCCTTCGCGGTTGTCTCCAGGGGCACCCACTTGCCCTTCCGATAAGATTCGCGGGTCTGGGCGAGCTGCACGAGTAGCTTGGGGTCGGAAAGCTCCTCTATAATCTCGATAATCTCCATCATGTCCTCGTAAGGGACAAGGAAGTGTCGGGGCTTGTTACGCTCCGTGACAATGCGTGGCTTGCCACGATGCAAGACGGCCGATAGATGGTTCTTAAGTTCCCTTACCCCGATGGATTCCGCACGCAACAGCTGGGCTGCCAAGCTCATGGCGCTCGTCCTCCCTAATGTCCCCCCAATTGTAGCCACAATGAGTATACCAGGATAACTGAGATTCTGCAAGGGGCCGTAGCAACTGTGTAGAAAATTGTAGCGCACTTTCCGCCTCTGCGCATGTCTTTGCGACGTGAGAACGCCGAGTTCGGTCGCCGGACCGCACGCCTGGGCGGCGGCGAAGGCTGGGCAAGGCCCGGGCGCGGCCCATCCGGGGAGCTTCGCCCGTCTCAAGGGAGACCGCCCGGTGCGGCCGGCGCAACGCCGGCGGGGCTCGCCCCGGGCGCTAACCGGAATTGACCCGGGTCTGCTAATGAAAGCTGAGCCACTTGCGTGGGGAGGTGCGGTGGGAACGACGCGCCCGGCTACGGGTTCACCGAATGCTTACGTTTCTCTTTGAGCCCGATGCCCTTGAGCCAGAAGTCGAGTTCGCGCTGAAGCAATGCCTTGGCCTCGGCTGATTCTGGATCTAGGACCGTGGGCTTGCCTGAGCCGCGGATGTATTTGCCGTTCTCATCAACCCGCGACGAGGCCGTCTTGATTTTCTCCAGGGTTCCATCCAGCCCAAGCTGCAAGTATGCGCTTTCCGACCTGGGACCTTCTACTTTTCTGACGAGCAGCATCGCTTTGACTGGGATGATACGTCCCGTCTCCGGAGACCTCTGGACTTGAACATCGAAAAGACGAAGACGATGATCGTCGCATTCCTCGGCGGGGAGCTTTAAACGCTTCGTAGGTACCAGCGGATCGAGACCCAGGATGCCAGAAAATGTTTTTGTGCCGTCACGGTCCCCTCCCTCGTTTAACGCCTTGGTCACGATGTCGTGAAAACGGGGGACACTCGATTGGGACGCGGTAATTTCGCCGTTTTTGATGTCCTGACTCGACCTCACCCAGTTTTCCCTGAGGCCGACGAGTCCAAGCGTTGGGGACCCTATCCGTCAGGGACGCCCGCCGTTTGAAGGCGGGCTCGCCTCGCGCCCGGCTGTATGCGAAAGCCGGGCGCTCACACGCCCCGCCGG